>NZ_JBSFTC010000141.1:0-28155 GCF_053590415.1 Nonomuraea sp. NPDC003201 | reverse complement strand
GTCCCCGCCGCGGCGATCGTGCGCGCCCCCTCCATGGCGTCCACGAGCCGGGCGGCGATCTCCCCCTGCACCTCCTGGTACCCGCCCGAGATCACCGTCGTCGCGCGGAGGAAGGCGCGCAGCACGAACAGGATGACGACGATGCCCACCCCGAGCGTCAGCGTCAGGACGGGCGCGATGAGCGTGAGCGCGACGAGCGCGCCCGCCGTGGGCACGAGCAGCGCGAGCGCGCCGGTCACCGTCTCCGGGGCCCGGCCCGCCTCCTCGGCGTTCAGTCCGGCCCGGGTGACCAGCTCGCCTTCCGGGAAACGCCGGGTGGCGGCCGGCCCGGCGCCGAGCACGTGGCGCAGAACGCCCAGCCGCAGCCTGGCCGCGGCGAACGCGCCGCAGGCGCCGCGGGCCCAGACGCCGAGGCTCTCGCAGAGCACGACGGCGGCGACGGCACAAGCAGAGAGCGCCAGCCAGGACGAGCCGTCCGGCCGGCGCAGGACGAAGCCGTCCACGGTGCGCCCGACGAGGTACGGGACCGCCAGCTCACCGGCCGCGCCCACGAGCGCCGTGACGGCCAGGACGGCGGGCCAGGGACCGCTGCGCCGTACCGTCCCGATCACCAGCCGGTCACCCGCTCGGTCACCCGCTAGCACCCGATGCCTCCTTGAAGTCGGCGTCCCCGCGCCGTGTGACACGGCGCGGGGACTGATATAGCGATCAGTGGCAAACCGCAACGCTGAGGTTGCTGGGCTTGCCCGAGTGACACGAGAGAACCGTCAGCGTGCTGCCACCACTGGCGACATCGCTGGCCGCGGGCGCCTCGAGACCCTGCAGGTCGAGAAGTACCATCCGTTACACCTCCTTCCGTGACTCGTAGGGGGCGGGCCGCCCGGGAGCGGCCGCCAGGAACGGCAGGTGGCCAGGCTGGTCGCCCAGGGCCGTGCCGAGGGCGAAGAGCACGCCCGCCGTTCCGGTCGCGAAATCCATGGAGAGGCGCAGCAGCTGGTCGCCGGGGAACGCCAGTCCCCCGCCGTACGGCAGCGCGTGCCATCTCAAGCCCTTGATGTGCTCCCGCGGGTCACCCGCGCGGGCCGCGAGCATGCCAGCCCGGCCGGTGAACAGCCCCGACTGGACGAAGAAGCCGGCGTGCCCGGCCAGCCGCAGCTCGGCCAGCGCCGTCGCGAGCTCCTCGTCGTGGTGGTGCGCGAGGTAGCGCTCCAGCACGAGGGCGATGCCGGCCGACCCCTCGTCCAGGTACGGCAGCACCCGCCAGCCCTGGTTCACCTGGAGCGAGCCGTCCGCGGCGTGCCGGCAGCGCCGCAGGTCCTGCCGGAGCGCGGTCGCCGCGAGGTCGAGCAGGGCCCGGTCGCCGGTGTGCTCGTACGCGTGCAGGAAGAGCAGCGCGGGCCCCGACGAGCCGTACATGAGCCCGGCCCTCGGATGGGGGCCGCCGCTGAGCTCGGGGACGGGTTCGGCGAGCCGCTCGGCGCAGATGTCCACGGCGCGCAGGGCGAGGTCGGCGCGGCCGAAGTCGAGGAGGTTCAGCCCGATGCCGGACAGGCCGGAGAACAGCGCCGACTCCATCCGCTCCCATTTCTCGCGCAGGCAGACGTCGACCAGCTCGTGCGCGTGCTCGTGGTGTCCGAGCAGGCCGAGGACGTGGGCGATGCCGTGCAGCCCGTCGTACAGGCCGAGCCCGGAGCCCTGGACGGGGCGCATCGCCCGGTCGCGTAACCAGCGCTCGTACTCGGGGATCGGCCCGAGGCCGGCCCGGTGGAGCGCGAAGAGCACGCCGGCCGCGCCGTAGGCCAGGTTGAGCCCGCCGCCCGGCCGGAACTGGGCCACGTCGCCGGGGAAGAGCCGGTCGTCGCGCGCGGGCGTGGCGCCGGCCACGATGGCCCGGCACATCGCGTCCCGCAGCTCGGGCCAGGTGTCCGGCATGGTCACGGGGTCGCCGTCCCCGCCGATGGCCGCGACGGCGGCGTCCACCGTCGCCTCCGGCACGGGGAACGTCTCCTTGACGATCTCCCCCAGCTGGGCCGCCTTCGCCCGGTGCAGCGGCAGCATGATCGTGCACTGCGGCGCGAACAGGCCGAGCCGCAGGCAGGCCAGCGCGTAGCGGTCCACGTCCACGCCCTGGCGGTCGGGGGGCGCGATGAAGGCTGGGTGGGCCAGCGCGGCGCGGGCCCCGTCCGCGACGAGGGTGGCGACCTCGTAGTCGATCAGCGCCACCCGGCCCTCGGCGGTCAGCAGGATGTTGTCCGGGTGCAGGTCGCCGAAGACGACGCCGCGCTCGTGCAGCGACTCGACGGCCCGCTCCACGCTCTCCAGCGTCTCGACCGCCCACGCCGTGTAGTCGGCCAGGTCCGGCTCGGTGCGGTCGGCGCGGGTCAGCGGGTAGCGCTGCACGAGCCGCCGCTGCAGCGGTGTCCCGTCCACGAACTCCTGCACGAGGAACTCGTGCTCGCCCAGGGCGAAGTAGCCGAGCAGCGCGGGCACGGCGGGCAGGCCGTCCAGGCGCCGGAGGATGTCGCGTTCGTGGCGGAGCCGGGTGAGCGCGTCCCGTCCGGCCGCGTCGAGCCCGGCGTGCGGCCTGGCCTCCTTGAGGACGACCCGCTCCTCCGTACGCGTGTCCCGCGCGAGGTAGACGCCGCCGCCGTTGGAGAAGTGCAGCACGCTCTCGACCCGGTACGGTAGCCCGGTCGTCGTCACGGCGTTGCGCGCGGCCAGATGCGGCTCCAGGAACCCGGGCAGCGTCGTCCACGGCGGCACCGAGAACGTCGCGCCGCGCACGTCGGGCACCAGTTGCCCGTCGCCGTCCTCGACGGCCAGCACGCGCTCGCCGGAGCCGGACAGGCAGTGCCGCTCGGCGAACCCGCCGTACCTGACGAACAGCGGGCCGGCGCCGTAGCGCAGGTCGCTGAGGATGTACGGGCCCTCGACGCCGCGCAGCAGCTCGTCGAGCTCCTTCAGGACGAGCTCCAGCTGGCCCTCGTCCCTCGGGTAGACGGTGATCAGCTTGCCGCTGGACGCCCGGGAGGCGGCCTTGGAGTTGACCATGACGAGGACGGGGGTGCCGCGCAGGAACTTGAACGCGATCCGGCGCTGCAGGCAGTAGTCCCACACGGCGGCGATGGCCCGCTCGGCGTCCTCCACGCGGGCGGAGACGTGGATCTTCCAGCCTTGGGCGGGCAGGGGCGGCTCGTTCTCGGGGGCGTAATAGCACCACGTGTCGGTCAGGGCGGTGGACCAACCGTCGGGCAGGGGTTCACGCAGGATGGGAAAGTCGGCGTCTTCGGCCGTGCCGTGTTCGAGCGAGTCGTAGAAACGCGGATCCACCAGGCAGTACAGCTCGTACTTGTCCATCTGGCGCCGACCTCCAAAGCGTTGTCCCTTAGAGATTGCCGCCGGGGAGGCGATTCGGTCTAGTTACACGTAACAACACCGAAATATGGTTATTGAAATTGCATTTGTGCGTTTTTCACAATTGGCTATTTCTTTCGTGGAACGTACGCACTGAAGGTGAACTGCCCGGTCCGGGAGGACGTGGCCTCGAGCCAGCCGCCGAGGCCGGAGACGCGTTCGGCCAGGTTGAGCAGGCCCTGTCCCGCGTCTCCGGGGCGGCGCGGCGGGCGCACGCCGTCGTTCCTGATCGTCAGGCGGACGAGCTGGTCGCGTTCGAGGAGCTGGATCGAGCACTGCCGGGCCTCGGCGTGCCTGAGGACGTTCGTCACACCTTCACGCAGGGCGTGTGTGAGCGCCTCCTCCACATCGCCCGGGAGGTCGGGGCAGGACATCTTGATCTGGCAGCGGACCCGTACCGACTCCAGGAGCGAGCGCGCCGAGCCCAGCTCCGCCGCCAGGGAGGAGCTGCGCAGGCCGTGGGCGACGGCCCGGACGTCGGCGGACAGGCTGCGCAGCAGCTCCAGCGTCTCGGACGACTCCTCCCGCGCCCGCCTGTCGCCCTCGGCCACGAGCCGCTCCAGGAGCTGCGCCTTCAGCACCAGGACGGTGAGCCGGTGGCCGACCAGGTCGTGCAGGTCACGGGTGAAGCGGCGGCGCTCCAGGGCGACGGCCTTGCGCATGACCTCGGTACGCGCCTTCGTCAGCCGCGTGACCCGCCTGCCCAGCGTCACCAGCGCGTACTCGACCAGGCCGAGCACCGGGCCGGCGAGCGCCCAGGCGGGATCGATCATCGCCCGCTCCGGCGCGGCCAGGATCACCGGACCGCAGGCCAGGGCCAGCGCCACCAGCACGATCGAGCGGATCCGGGCCGCCATCACCAGCAGCGCGCCCGACAGCAGGGCGCACACCGGGGTCCACGCCGCGCCGAACACCGTCAGCGGCAGGTACGTCAGCCACGCCTGCACGGCCACGATCCACCACGAGCCCGCCCGCCGTACCGGGGTCTCCATGATGAACCTGACGTGCAGCGTCAGCAGGACGAACAGCGTCACCCCGCCCGCGATCCCCATCCCCGACCGCACCAGCCCGAGCTGGACCGGCACCGTCACGCCGACCATCCCCGCCGCCAGCCCGAGGCCGCCCAGCCAGCCGGGGTTCTTCAGTTTGGAACGTGCCCACGACACGAGCGCACGGTGTGTGGCTTCCACCTCACCCCCGGTATGCGGTTGGGCGCCGGATGCGGCCGTGTCGCGAGAGCCCGCCCGCCGTTGTCTCGCTTCTCCCTAATCGACCCGATCAGGCCAGCCCTGTAAAGGTCATTTCCGCTTTTGGCCACCCATGACTTCCCGTCGGACCGCCGGTTAACCAGACCAATCCGGCTCCTGCGCCTCGTCACCGTCCTGCCTGCCCGCAGACCACCGCGATACCGCCCCTATGGTGGGCCTATGGACTACACCCGACTTGGCAACACCGGCTTGAAAGTTTCGAGGATCTGCCTGGGCATGATGAGCTACGGCGATCCCGCCAGGCAGGAGTGGGCTCTGGCGCGCGACGAGGCCGAGCCGATCATCCGCAGGGCCGCCGACGCGGGCGTGACTTTCTTCGACACGGCGGACGTCTACAGCCAGGGTGCGAGCGAGACCGTGACCGGCGAGGCGCTGCGCGCGATCTTCCGCCGTCGCGAGGACTACGTGCTGGCCACCAAGGTCTACTTCCCGATGGGCAGGGGCGTCAACGACCGGGGCCTGTCGCGCAAGCACATCCACGCGGCCATTGACGCCTCGCTCGATCGGCTCGGCACCGACTACGTGGACCTGTACCAGATCCACCGGTGGGACGACGAGACGCCCATCGAGGAGACCATGGAGGCGCTGCACGACGTGGTCAAGGCGGGCAAGGCCCGTTACATCGGCGCGTCGAGCATGTGGGCCTGGCAGTTCGCCAAGGCGCAGCACGTGGCGGAGAAGAACGGCTGGACGAAGTTCGTCTCGATGCAGAACCACTACAACCTCCTCTACCGGGAGGAGGAGCGGGAGATGCTGCCGCTCTGCGCCGACCAGGGCGTGGGCGTGATCCCGTGGAGCCCGCTGGCGCGCGGCGTGCTGGCCAGGGCCGGCTCGTCCGCGACGACCGCGCGGACCGGCTCGGACGAGCGCATCGACTTCCTGTACGACCCGGAGAACGACAAGACGATCCTCGACCGGGTGGCGCACGTGGCCGGTGAGCGCGGCCTGCCGGCCGCCCAGGTGGCGCTGGCCTGGCTGCTCCACCAGCCTGCCGTGACCGCGCCCATCGTGGGGGCCACGAAGGACCGGCACGTGGACGACGCGGTGGCGGCCGCGTCGGTGTCGCTCTCGGAGGCGGAGCTGGCCCACCTCGGCGAGCCGTACCGCCCCCGTGAGGTGCGCTTCTGACGGTCCTGGATTGTCGGGGCCGACCTTTAGGGTTGTGCCATGCGGGCAAATGAGGAGGCGGCGTCGGCGCTGCAGGAGTACGCGGAGCTGTTCGCGCTCTGCGGCGGCGACGCCTTCCGGGTGCGGAGCTACCAGAAGGCGGCCAAGGCCATCGCGGGGTTCCCCGAGGACATCTCGGTGGTCGACGTGCGCAGCGTCCCCGGGGTGGGCGAGGCGATCGCCAAGAAGATGGAGGAGTTCCTGCAGCGCGGGAGCTTCCGGCAGCTCGACGACCTGCGTGGCCGGGTGCCCGACGGCGTGCGCGCGCTGACGCGGGTGCCGACGCTGGGGCCCAAGACGGCGATCATGCTGTTCGAGGACTACGGCATCGACTCCACGGTGGCCCTGCGCGAGGCGATCACCTCCGGCCGCCTCGACGGCGTCAAGGGCCTCGGCCCCAAGACGCTGGCAAACCTGCTCAAGGGCATCGAGCAGCTCGAGCAGTCCGGCCGCCGCGTCCACGTCGGGGTCGCCATGTCGCTGGCCGAGCAGGTGATGGGTTCGCTGGAGGCCGAGCGCATCGCGTACGCGGGCTCGCTGCGGCGGATGAAGGACACCATCGGCGACATCGACATCCTGGCGGTCGCGCCCGAGTCCATCATGACCGCCTTCCGCGCCCAGCCCTACGTCGCCGAGATCATCGCGGCGGGCGACAAGAAGACCTCGATCCGCACGACGTCCGGCATCCAGGTCGACCTGCGGGTGGTGCCCGCCGAGTCGTGGGGCGCGGCGATGCAGTACTTCACGGGCTCCAAGGAGCACAACGTCGCCATCCGGGAGATGGCGGTGAAGAAGGGCTGGAAGCTGTCGGAGTACGGGCTGTTCGAGGGCGAGCGGGTGATCGCCGCCGCCTCGGAGGAGGACATCTACGCCGCGCTCGGCATGCAGTACGTGCCACCGCCGATGCGCGAGGACGGCGGCGAGGTCAAGGCGGCCCTGCGCGGCGAGCTGCCGGAGCTGGTGGAGCTGGGCGACCTGAAGGGCGACCTGCACACCCACACCAACCTGACCGATGGCATCGCCTCGCTGGAGGACATGGTGGCGGCCGGGCACGCCCGCGGCTACGCCTACTACGCGGTCACCGACCACGCCCCCGACCTGGCGATGCAGCGGATGACGCTGGACAAGGCGCTGGAGCAGCGGGGGCAGGTGGCCGAGCTCCAACGGAAATATCCCGACATGCGGATCCTGCACGGCACGGAGCTCAACATCGCTCCCGACGGGTCGGTCGACTGGCCCGGGGAGGTGCTGGCCGGGTTCGACGTGTGCGTGGCGTCGGTGCACTCGCATTTCGGGATGTCGCGCGACGAGATGACCCGGCGTTTCATCGCCGCCTGCGAAAACCCGTACGTGGACATCATCGGGCACCCGACGACCCGCAAGATCGGCAAGCGCCCGCCCGTGGACGCCGACTGGGACGCGATCTTCCGGGTGGCCGCCCGCACCGGGACCGCCATGGAGATCGACTCCTTCCCCGACCGGTCCGATCTGCCGTCGGACCTGGTGCGGCTGGCCAAGCACCACGGGGTGAAGTTCTCGATCGACAGCGACTCGCACGCGATCCCGCACCTGGCCAACCAGCGGTTCGGGGTGGGGCTCGCGCAGCGGGCCTGGCTGACCACGGACGACGTCATCAACACCTGGCCCCTGGACCGGCTCCTGACGTTCCTCGGCCGCTGACCGTCACCGCCACCGCCCTCGGCCGAGCGGGGGGCGGTGGAGGCACGAGACCAAGATCGCTAGGCTGCGACTATGGACCGCGTAACCGACGTGCCCGAGAGTCTCGCCCAGCCCTCGGATCCTGGACGCCGGCTGCGGCTCAGGCCCCCTGTCCGCCGCACTACGCGACCGCGGTGCGGTCGTCACCGGCATCGACTCCAGCGCCGGGATGCTGGCGCCGGCCCGGCGGCGGCTCGGTGACGACATGGCCCTGCACGTGGCCGACCTGAGCGACCGCCTGCCGTTCGACGACGGCGCGTTCGACGACGTGGTCGCTTCGCTGGTCCTGCACTACCTGGAGGACTGGGGGCCGACGCTGGCCGAGCTACGGCGAGTGCTCAGGCCCGGCCGCCCGTGAGCTGTTCCCCGGCGGTTTCCATGACCTCTCGACCACGACCACCTTCCTGTTCTTCGTCGTCGAGGTACCGCCGTCGGCTGCGGACTCGGACGGCTAGCGCGCCGAACGCGGTCTTCAGCCCGGTAGCGGAAAGAAGCGATCTGTGAGCGTCGCCGCCTTCCCAAGATGCGACGATAAACTTCCTGATCAGCCATCGCTCAGGGCCGCTCTGACGGGCGAAACGCGGGTCGGAGGGATCGGCCGCGTCGCGGCGAGAGATTTCTCCGGGGCCGTGTCGATCCGCGGGCCGCTCGTTCGACCTGTGAGTGCGAGGGCCGAGAGGCGGCTCCGCCGGACGAGGAGAACGCGATGCCGAAGTACCTGCTGATCATGCGGGGCACCGACGAGTCGAACGCGGCCATGATGGCCAACATCGACGAGATGATGGCCACGACCCGCCAGTTCATCGAGGAGATGGTCAAGGCCGGCGTTCTCCTCGCGGCGGAAGGGCTGGACGATCCGGGCCAGGGCGTCGTGGTCGACTTCAGCGGCGAGGCCCCGGTGGTCACGGACGGGCCGTACGGCGAGACCAAGGAGCTGTTCGGGGGCTTCTTCCTGCTCGACGTCGCCTCGAAGCAGGAGGCGGTCGAGTGGGCCAAGCGGGTCCCGGCGGCCCCCGGGTCCAAGATCGAGGTCCGGCGGGTGCCCGGGAGCGACGAGGTCCCGCAGGTCGGCGAGTGATCATCAAGGACTGGGCCGGGCGCGAGAGCGACGGGCAGATCTGATGGGTACGGCCGATGTCGAGGCCGTCTGGCGGATCGAGTCGGCGCGGATCGTCGCCGCGCTGACCCGGTTCACCGGCGATTTCGGGCTGGCCGAGGACGCGGCCCAGGAGGCGGTGGCCGAGGCGCTGGTGTCGTGGCCGCTCGACTCTCCGGCGAATCCGGCCGGCTGGCTGATGGCCACGGCCCGGCGGCGGGCGATCGACGCGATCCGCCGCCGGACCGCCCTCCAGGACCGATACGCCCTGCTGGCGGCCGACTTGGCGGTCGGCTCGGCGGTTGACGAAGAAATCGATCCCGACAAGATCGATGACGACGTGCTGGCGCTGATGTTCGTCAGCTGCCACCCGGTGCTCTCCCCCGAGGCCCGGGTGGCCCTGACCTTGCGCGTGGTCGGCGGCCTGTCCAGCGAGGAGATCGCCCGCGCGTTCCTCGTACCCGTGCCGACCGTGCAGGCCCGCATCACCCGGGGCAAGAAGACGATCGCGGCGGCCGGGGTGCCGTTCGAGCTGCCGCCGGCCGCCGAGCGCCGGGAGCGGCTGGGCGGCGTGCTCAGCGTCCTCTACGTGATCTTCACCGAGGGGTCGACGGCCACGTCGGGCGACCGGCTGCTGCGCCCAGACGTCGCGTACGAGGCGATCCGGCTGGCCCGCACGCTGGCCGCGCTGCAGCCGGACGAGCCGGAGGTGCACGGCCTGCTGGCGTTGTGCGAGTTGACGGCCGCGCGTTTCCCGGCCCGGACCGCCCCGGACGGTTCGCCGATCCTGCTTGACGAGCAGGACCGGCGGCTGTGGGACTTCTCGGCCATCCGCCGTGGGCTGGCCGCGCTGGCCAAGGCATCGACTCACGGCCTCGGCCCCTACGGCCTGCAGGCCGCGATCGCCGCCACCCACGCGTCGGCGCCCTCGGTCGAGGCGACCGACTGGGACCGGATCGTGGTGCTCTACGAGGCGCTCGGCCGGGTCGCACCCTCGCCGGTGGTCGAGCTCAACCGGGCCGTCGCCGTCGCCATGGCCTCGGGCCCGGCGCAAGCCCTGGCCATCGTGGACGAGCTGATCGCCTTGGACCGGCTCCCCGGTTCGCATCTGGTCCCGACCGTACGCGGTGAGCTGCTGGCCCGGCTCGGACGGCGACCGGAAGCGCGCGCCGAGCTGGAGCTGGCGGCCCGGCTGTGCGCCAACCAGCGCGAACGCTCCGTGCTGCTGCGCAAGGCGGCCACGCTGGGCTGACTTCTCCAGGTCGTACTGTACTGATGCCGCGCCTTGTCGTTGCGTGGTGAGCGGATTCACGGGGCCGGTTCACCAGCACGCCGGGTGAGCGCCAGAATCGCCATGTCGTCATCGCGCGGACCGCCGATCCAGCGCTCGACATCTCGTACCAGCACCTCGACCACCTCCTCCGGCTGCCGGAACGGGCCCCGGCCGGCGAGTCGGCTCACCGGGTCGTAGAACGTCCCGGAACGGCCTCGGGCCTCCGTCACCCCATCGGTGACGAGCAGGAGCGTGCTCCCGGTGGGGAAGGGCCAGTGGTCGGGTCGTGCCCGCGGTACGCCCAGGGGGCTCATGCCCAGGGGAAGACTCGGCTCCGCGGGATCCAGGCAGGACACCGTGTCACCCTGAAGGAGGAACGGCGAGGGGTGGCCGCAGTTCAGCAGCCGCACCCGGTCCGCGTCCGAGGTGATCTCGCCGAGTACCGCGGTGACGAACCCCTCCATCTGGACGTCTTCCTCGCGCGAGGAGGCTTCTTTGATCAGTGCGCGCTCCATGCGCTCGGCCAGCATCACGAGGTCGGCTTCCTGGTCTGCCGCCTCTCGGAACGTGCCCAGAAGGACGGCCACCGTGCCGACCGCGCCCAGGCCCTTGCCTCGCACATCCGCGATCAGCAATCTGGTGCCGTACGGCGTGTCCTGGACGGCGTAGGCGTCTCCGCCGATCAAGGCCTCGATCTGCGCGGCCTTGTAGACCGCGGCGATGGCCAGCGGGCCTACCCGTGCCGGTGGTGCGGGCAGCACGGCGCGCTGGACGGCCGCGGCGACGGAACGCACCACCTGCAGCCGGCGGCTGTGGCCCGCGACCACGCGGTTCACCCCGAGGCCCACGAGCGCGGTGAACACCGCGCTGATCAAGGAGAGTGTGCCGATGGCATGACCGAAGTAGCCATCCTTGATCAACAACACCAGCTGGACCAGAACAATGGCCGCCGCGACCGCGATCGTGTGCCGTCGCGACAGCAGCGCCCCTGCCACCACGACCGCGGCGCCCAGCAGATAGTCGCCCCAGTAGTAGCGCGGGGACAGCAGGTTGAAGACGGCGCCGATGACGATCATGGCGGCCGGTAGGAAGGAGACGCACCGGGGCAACCTCGTGGAGAGTGGGTTCATCCGCGCCCCGATCCCGCAGCCGATCGACCTGTGGGGGAAGACCGTATGACGTCCTCTGGTGGTCCTTGCACGGAGCCATTCCCACAGGTGCCGGATCTGATCCTTTTCTAGTGAATGTCGAATCGCCTGTCGAGGCGACACTCCCAGGGTGTCCTGGGAGCCGTCCCCTCAGGCATCGAACCCGGCCTGGAGATCGCGGTCGTCGCCTATTCGAACAGGGACGTGTCTCCCGTGCCCCGGCGGAGAATCTCGGGTTCCTCCTGCGAGAAGTCGATGACGGTCGTCGGAGTGGCGCCGCATTCGCCGGAGTCGATGACCGCGTCCACCACGTGGTCGAGCCGCTCCTTGATCTCCCAGCCCTGCGTCGAAGGTTCGGTCTCGTCGGGCAGGAGCAGGGTGCTGGACACCAGCGGCTCGCCGAGCTCGGCCAGCAGCGCCTGGGTGACGACGTGATCAGGGATGCGGACGCCGACCGTCTTCTTCCGGGGATGCAGCAGCCGCCGCGGCACCTCCTTGGTCGCGGGCAGGATGAACGTGTAACCGCCGGGAGTCGCCGCCTTGACCTGACGGAACAGCGCATTGCTCAGGTGAACGAACTGGCCGAATTGGGCGAAGTCACGGCATATCAGGGTGAAGTGGTGGTCGCTGCCAAGACCGCGGATCTCCCTGATCCGGTCGAGGCCCTCCTTGTTGCCCGGTCGGCATCCGAGGGCATAGCACGAGTCGGTGGGGTAGGCGATGAGCCCGTCCGCCCGCAGGATCTCGGCGATCTGACTGATCAGGCGAGGCTGGGGATTGTCCGGATGAAGATCGAAGTATCTGGCCACGCCTCGGATCCTAGGGTCCGGCACCATGGCATGACAGGCGGCCCCAGGTCTCGCCGCCCGGCGGCGTCTCCTGATTCAGGTGGTTGACGTCGGCGAGGAGGGCCAGTCCCCCGGTTCCATGGGTCGGGATGAGGGGTACGAGGCTCATCTCATGCTGGGGAGCGGCTGGCTTGGCCAGACGCTCGGCTCGGCCCGGTGAGCGTCCGGCATGGGACGCTCGGCTCGGCCCGGTGAGCGTCCGGCATGGGACGCCCGGCTCGGCCCGGTGAGCGTCCGGCATGGGACGCTCGGCTCGGCCCGGTGAGCGTCCGGCATGGGAGCGACCTATGCAGCGATCTTGGCGTCCATGGAGGCCGACGGTCACGGATAGGCCGTCGTTTCATCTCGGGGGAGATGGGGCTCCCAGCCCGGCGGCCACGCACCCACGCCCTGCGCGACGGCCCGTAACCTGGTCCGCGAGGTCCTCGTCGCCGAGTTCCGCGAGCGCGCCACCGCCGCGCTCGCACGCCTGGACGAGCCCGCCTGGGCGTCTGTCGGATCAGTACGGGTGGTGGTCCGGCTTGTTCGCCCAGGCGGCGTAGGCCTGGGCGCCGAGCTCGGGATAGATCTGCTCGATCCGGATCTTGCGCTGGTCGAGGGGCCGCTGGAAGTCCTCGTACTGGAAGGCGTCGTCGAAACCGATCTTCCTCGTCGCCTCGAGGTCGGAGCTGAAGTGGACCGCGTCGATCCGCGACCAGTAGATGGCGCTCATGCACATCGGGCACGGAGCCCCGCTCGAGTAGAGGGAGTATCCCATGAGCATCCGGGCCCGCTCGGGCAGGAGGTCGGGCGATCCTTCCGGGCGCGGCACGAGTTCGAGCGTCGAGGCGTTCAGGCGGTCCTCCGCAATGGAGGGCGCCTCCGGGTTCAGGATCTGGATGGCCTTGCGGATGGCCTCGATCTCGCCGTGCGCGGTCGGGTCGCCGGTGAGCAGGACGCGGTTCTGCCCGCGGGCGAGAATCTCCCCGTCCTTGGTGATGACCGCGCCGAACGGGCCGCCCCAGCCGTTCACAACGGACTCCGTGGCGAGTCGCACGGCTTCGGCCATGAATTCCTTCGGTCCCATCTCATAACCTCCGGCAGGTAAATTACGGCTGAAGTTTCGTCATGATCGACTGCCGTGCGCGAGTCATTGCCGCCATGCTTATCCGGGCGACCGTGGACTATACTTGCCCAGGTGAAGCCTGGTTCGAACCGTGGGGCCTCGGATCGCGGCGTGACCGTAGTCATTTCGTCAAAGGTTCGCGAAGGCCGCGAGGATGATTATCGCCGCTGGCAGCAGAAAACAAATGAGAGCATGCGCTCATTTGCCGGTTTCGAGGGGGCGGAAGCTTATCCGCCGATTCCCGGCGAGCAGCCCTCCTGGGTGTCCGTTTTTCGTTTCTCGGATATCGCCCGGCTGACCGGGTGGCTGAATTCGGAGTCGCGCAGGGCTCTGCTCGACGAGGTCCGGCCGCTGCTGGAGGAGCCGCCGGCGATGGAGGTCCTCGCGGGAAGGACACCCGAAAGCGAAGCGGTCACGGCGGTGATCTCCCACGACGTGCGGCCGGGCCGCGAGGGCGACTACACGCGCTGGCAGGACAGGGTCCACAAGGCAGAGGAGAGGTTTCCCGGCTTCCTCGGATTCGAGGCGTTCGCGCCCGTGCCGGGCGTACAGCCGCACTGGGTGGTCATGACCCGGTTCGACACCCGCGAACACCTTGAGAACTGGCTCGCGTCCGACACCCGCAGAAAGCTCCTGGACGAAGGTCGCGACTGCGTCGTCGACTTCGACGTGCGCACCGTCAAGTCGGCGTTCGGCGGCTGGTTCCGGTTCGGCGGCGGAGCTGCCGGGGAGGGCGCTCCGCCCAACTGGAAGCAGGCCATGTGCGTGCTGCTGGCCCTCTATCCGACCGTGATGGCGCTGAACCTGACGGTGAGCCGGGTGCTGACCGGCGCGCGCCTGCCCTCCTACCTCGTCCTGTTCATCGGCAACGTGCTGAGCGTCGCCATCCTCACCTGGGTCCTGATGCCGCTCGTCAACAGGGCCTTCGCGGCATGGCTGCGCCCCGGCGTGCCCCGCTCGTTCCTCGCCGACGCCGCCGGAGCGCTCGTGATCGTGCTGTGCTACGCGCTGTGCGTCGCCGCCTTCGCCGTGATCACCCGTTAGCGGCCGTGGCAGGCGGGATGTCCGACATGGAGCTGGGCCGCGACCTCGAGGGCCCGCTCGTCAGGCGAGGCGAGGCCGGCTACGGCATGGTGATGTTCCGTGTTCCCCGGCGGCGTAGCGACTCCGGCGCCAACGGCTGTCCGTGGGTTCCTCAACCCCGAGGTCGAGCGGGAAGGCCAGCCGGCAGCGCCGACCCACGACACACCACCATGTACCGGCCATGACCCCTCACCCTCCCCCGGCGGAAACGGTCAGGAAACACCCCCCGCCCTACAAAGGATCCCGCACATCACGAAGGGATCATCACCATGAGTCACGCCATTACGGCACGCCTCGCCGGTCTGGCCTGCGCGATGCTGACGCTGGCCGCCGCCACGCCCGCGACCGCCGCCACCCCCGAGGTGGCCAATGTGCAGCAGGCCCTGGACGCACTCGCCCGGACCAGCGGGGTGGTGGGGACGATCGGGGAGGTGTACGTGGACGGGAAGCGCGTCGGCCAGGGCTCGGCGGGTTCGCGGCTGCTCAACGGCAAGGGCGGGCGCATCCCCGCCGGTTCCCGCTACCGGATCGGGTCGCAGACCAAGCTGCTGACGGGGGCGGTAGCGCTCCAGCTGGTCAAGGAGGGCAAGCTGGGGCTGGACGACAAGCTGAGCGATCTCCTGCCGGAGGTGGCGAGCCAGGACATCGTGGAGCGGGCCGACGAAATCACGGTACGGCAGCTCATCCGGCACACGTCCGGCATCCCGAACTGGTTCGCTCCCGGTCTGGTCGACATATACGACTTCACCACCTATTACCCGCCGATCGACCTGGTGAAGAAGTCACGCAACCAGCCGCGTACCGGAGAGCCGGGCGAGAAGTTCTCCTACTCCAACAGCAACTACACGCTGCTCGGCATGATCATCGAGAAGGTGGCCGGCCGCTCGCTGGCCTCCGAGTTCGCCCGCCGGCTCTTCGTCCCTCTCGGGATGAGCCGCACGTACCTGGCGGTCAAACCGCCGCAGGGCATCGAGGGCCCGCACGGGCACGGCTACAGCACCGACGACCAAGGCCAGGTGCACGACATGGACCGGCTCAACGCCAGCTACGGGAACGGCTCCGGAGGCGTGATCTCCACCTCGCGCGACATCAGCGCCTTCTACCGCGCCTTCGGCCAGGGCAAACTCCTCCCGCCGGCGCTGCAGAAGCTGCTCACCGACCCGCCGGAGAACGCCCCTTCCCAGCCGCCCCTGTGCGGAGGCGAGCCAGAGCTGCGGGTCGTCGCGGGCGGCACCGCCAGCTTCACCTCCGTCACCTTCAGCTCCCCTGACGGCCGCATCCAGTTCGCGACGTCCACCACGACGAACACCCAGGACCCGGCCGCCATCGGCCGAGCCATCAACCAGACGGCGAAGGCCGTCCTCTGCCCCGGTAAGTAGGACGAACCGCCTGCCTGCCGCCCAGGTTCCCCCGCGAAAGCCGAGGCCCGTCGGCGCGGGCCGTTCCACGCGATACCGAGCCCGATCCAGCCGAGCCCGATCCACCGAAGCCCGATCCAGCCGACGAGGAGGCGCAACTTCCCGGCTGAAGAGCGCAGCCAGCCCGCACCCCTGCGACACCCGCCGGCCGCCCCGCCTCTCGCACGTCGCCACCTCCGGCCCAGCGGCGCGGCCGGACGCCGGACGGCGGGTGCGGGACGGCGGGTGCGGGACAGCCGGACGGGAGCCGGGCGGATGTGGAGCGGCCGGATCCGAGCGGGCGCGTGCGAAGCGGACGCGTGCGAGCGGACGAGCGTGAACGGGCGGGTGTGTGGGCTGGTGGGAGCGGGTGTCGGGGCTCGTTGTGGGAGCAGCGGGTGAGGGTAAGGGGCGGGGTGGAGGTGTGGAACGTTCCCGTACCGGTCGGACAGAATTCGGCAACGATGGGCGCCACAGGACAGCCGGAAGGGATTAAATGGTTTACAGGTAGGAAATAGCTCTTACGGAGGCGGTGTCCATGAAGCAAGCACTGGCGACGATCGTGAAGCCGCTGCCCGACCATCTGTTCAGGGTGCACGGCGCGAGCGCGGAGATGCGGTGGGAGGCCATGTCGGGGCAGGGCTACCACACTCCGAACGACCGCTTCTTCGTGCGCAACCACACCGCCACGCCGACCATCGACGTCACCACCTGGCGCCTCCTGGTGCACGGGGCGGGCGTTCGATGTCCGCGCGAGTTCGGCTACGACGAGCTGCGGGCCATGCCGTCCCGAACGCTCGACGTGGCGATCGAGTGCGCCGGGAACGGGCGGCGCTTCTACGGCACGCAGCAGCACGAGGCCGCGCCCGGCACGCAGTGGGGGCTCGGGGCGATCGGCGTCGCGCGGTGGCGCGGGGTGCCGCTGAAGTACGTGCTCAAGCAGGCCGGGGTGCTGCCGAGCGCCGTCGACGTGCTGCCCACGGGACTGGACGCGCCGTTCGAGGGGTACGGGCACGTACGCCGGCCGCTGCCGATCGACAAGGCCATGGACGACGTCCTCGTCGCCTATGAAATGAACGGCGAGCGCCTGCCGCCCGACCACGGATTTCCGGTGCGACTGGTGGTGCCGGGATGGGTGGGAATAGCGTCGATCAAATGGCTGGGTGAAATAGAAGTTTCAACGAAAGAGCTCTTCACGCCATGGAACACGGTCTTTTACCCGGACGTCACGACGCAGCCGGTGAAGAGCGCGTTCGAACTCGCCTGGAATGCGCGCCTGCCCCGCTCCGGCCCGCACATCGTGCGCGGACGGTCATGGTCGGGGCAGGGCAGGATCGTCCGGGTGGAGGTCAGCTTCGACGCCGGGCTGAGCTGGCGGGCGGCCGACCACCACGGACAGCACCTGGTCAGCGCCTGGCTGCCATGGCACATTTCATGGGCCCCCCGGCGCACGGGGGCGCACGTGCTCATGGCGCGCGCCACCGACGAAGCCGGGGCCACCCAACCCCTGGTCACGCCGCGTCATCCGTTCGGGTACCACTTCGACGCGGTCGTACGGCACCCCGTCGACGTGGTCAATGGATAGGTAATTGTCACCGACCGAGGCTGAGCTGGACATTCGCTAAAAGCTGGTACGGCGCACCTGAATTCATCTGAAAGACTCGCGCGGAAACCTTCCAGAAATCCCATCGTGCGACGCTGCACAGATCACGGGAAAAGGAGAGCAGATGCGCCAGCTGACCGCACTCGACGCCCAGTTCCTCAATGTCGAGACCGCGACCACCGCCGCTCACGTGGCCGGGCTGGCGATCCTCGACCCGGCCGACGGCGCGGTCAACAGGGCCGCGCTGGCCGAGCTCCTCCTCGAACGCCTGCACCTGTCGCCCGCCCTCAGCCTCCGGCTCGCCGCGGTGCCGCTCGGGCTGGACCATCCGTACTGGGCGGAGGACCCCGCGTTCGACCTCGGCAACCACCTGTTCGAGCTGACGCTGCCCGCTCCGGGGGACGACTGGCAGCTCGCGGACGCGGTGGCGGAGATCCACGCGCGGCGGCTGGACCGGGCGCACCCGCTCTGGGAGATGCACCTGATCAACGGGCTGGTGGACGGCCGGGTGGCCGTCTACACCAAGGTCCACCACGCCGCCATCGACGGCGTCTCGGGCGCGGAGACGCTCGCCACCCTGCTCGATCTCACCCCGGACGGTCACCTCAAGAGGCGCGACATCCCGACCGCGAGCGCCGACCGCCTCCGCCGCCCCGGCCCCCGCCCGACGCCCGCCCCCGTCCCCGTCCAGGTCGCGAACGACACCCGCGCCTCGGAGGGCGTCCCAGGGCTGGCCGCGATGCTGGCCGGGGCGGCCATGCGGACGGCGACCCACCCCGTGCGGGCCGTCCAGTCGGTCGTCAGGGCGGCCGAGGACCTCGACGCCATCCCGCTGGCGGCGGGCATCCCGGGCGCGAAGCTGATCGCCAAGGCCGCGCGGCTGGTCTCCGGCGACCGGCACGACCGCCCCGAGCTGCCCAGCCTCGCCGTCCCCCGCACGCCGTTCAACGGCCCGATCAGCGCCCGCCGCCACCTCTCGTTCGGCTCGCTGTCGCTCAAAGACGTCAAGAACGTCGCCAAGGCCCACGGCATGAGCGTCAACGACATCGTCATGAGCCTGTGCACCTCGGCCCTGCGGTCATGGCTGCGCGAGCGCGACGCGCTGCCGGAGGCGCCGCTGATCGTCGCCGTCCCCGTGGCGATCCGTACGGCCGGGGCCAAGGACCTGGTCGGCAACCAGATCTCCGCCATGGTCGCCCCCATGCCCACGAACGTCCCCGACCCCAAGGAGCGGCTGCAGGCCGTCGGCTCCGTCATGGGCCGGGCCAAGCGGCGTTTCGCGCTGGCCCCGGCGACCTGGCTGAGCGAGCTGTGCTCGGTGCTGCCCGCCCCGCTCACCAGCCTGGCCACCCCGGCGATCTTCCGGCTGGCGGGCATGGCGTTCCCGCCCGTCAACCTCATCATCAGCAACGTGCCGGGCCCGCAGTTCCCGCTGTATCTGTGCGGCGGGCGGGTGCTGTCGTACTACCCGCTGTCCGTGCTGACAGACGTGAGCGGCGGCCTCAACATCACCTGTTTCTCGTACGACGGCATGCTCGACTTCGGCATCGTGGCCTGCCCCGAGCGGATGGACGACGTGTGGGGCATGCTCGGCCACCTGCGCACGGCGCTGGACGAGTTGCTAGACGAGCGAGTGGGCGATGAGTTCCGCGACGGCGTCGGGATCGATCTGGTGGCCCGTTAGCTGGCAGAGATTCTCCTGGTAGAGCAGGACGGCGGCGAACGTGGCCGCCGCCACCTCCAGCCGGGCCAGGTCCCCGCGCGCCCCGGGCAGCGCCAGCTCCAGCGCGAACCTGGAGCGCCTGATCAGCTCGCCGTTCAGCCGCCCGAGCCGTTCCTTGACCGAGCCGTGCGTGTCGGCCTCCCTGAACAGGATGCGCCGCATCGCCGGCGAGGCCCGCAGGGGCAGGCCGCGGGCGAGCTTGGACAGGGTCCGCGCCGGATCGCCCGGCACGGCGTCGACCTCTCGCCCCTCCTCGACCAGCGTACGCTCGTCGACCAGGGCCACCAGGACGTCGATCTTGCGCGGGAAGTAGTGGAAGATCAGCCCTTTGGGCACTTTCGCGAGCCGCGCGATGACCGCGGTCGGGGTGGCCTCATAGCCACCGCCCGCGAACAGCTCCTCGGCCGCGTCCAGGATGCGCGTGCGCGCGTCACCGATCACCACAGCTCGCACCATAACGTCACCCGCGACCGCCCCGCCATCCCGCGGAAGCGAGACACCCGTGTCCACCCGGCGCCGATCGAGGGGGTGCCATCGAGCCTGCTCAAGGGGGGTGCGGATAATGGCGGAATGAGATCGATAGGCACCACGGAGCTATCCGTTTTCCCGATATCGCTCGGTACGAATGTCTTCGGCTGGACCGCCGACAAGGAGTCCTCCTTCGCCGTCCTGGACGCGTACGTCGAGGGCGGCGGCAACTTCGTCGACACCGCCGACGTCTACCCGTACTGGGTGACCGGTGAGTCCACGTCAGAGATGATCATCGGCGCGTGGATGCACGTGCGCCGCAACCGCGACTCGCTCGTGCTCGCCACCAAGGTCGGCATGCTGGAGGGCCTGACCGGGCTGTCCCCCGCGACGATCCGGACGGCGGTCGAGGACTCGCTGCGCCGGCTGCGTACCGACTACATCGACCTCTACTGGGCGCATGTGGACGACCACGACACGCCGCTGGTGGAGTCGCTGGCGACGTTCGACGCGCTGGTCCACGAGGGCAAGATCCGGTACGTCGGCGCGTCCAACTACGGCGCGGACCGGCTGGCCGAGGCCCTCAAGACCTCCAGCGACGAGGGGCTGACCCGGTATGTGGCGCTGCAGCAGCAGTACAACCTGGTCGAGCGCGGCTACGAGAGCGAGCTGCGGGACGTGGTGGCCCGGGAGGGGCTGTCCAGCACGCCGTACTTCGGGCTGGCGCGCGGCTTCCTGACCGGCAAGTACGCGCCCGGGGTGACGATCGACAGCCCGCGGGCCGGGTTGGCGGCCGAGTACCTGCAGAAGGAGCACGGGCGCCGGGCGCTGGAGGCGCTGCTCAAGGTGGCGACCGAGCAGGAGGTGGCCCCGGCCACGGTGGCACTGGCCTGGCTCGCCGCCCAGCCGACGATCACGGCTCCGATCGCCAGCGCCCGGGACGTGACGCAGCTCCAGCCGCTGCTGGCGGCCGCGGAGCTGACCCTGACGGAGGAGGAGCTCGCCCTCCTGAACGAGGCCTCCCGAGCCTGACGCATCGGACGGGCCGTGCCTGCGGTCAGCGGGCGCGGTCCGCCAGGGAGACGCACAGGGCGCGCAGGTCGGCGGCGTCCGGCAGGTGCTCGTCCATCACCGCCACCGCCGAGGCGACGTACCGCTCCGCCTGGGCCTGCGCGGCGGCCCGGCCGCCGGCCTCCTCGACGAGGCGGGCGGCGTGGTGCACGGAGTCCTCGTCCGAGACCCCCTCCGCGAGGAGGTCGGAGAGCTCGCGGGCGGCGGGGTGGTCGGCGGCGAGGGCCGCGAGGACGGGAAACGTCTTCTTGTCGCGCCGCAGGTCGGAGTAGACGGGCTTGCCGGTGACGCGTGGCTCGCCCCAGATGCCCAGCATGTCGTCGACGATCTGGAACGCCACCCCCAGATCCCGCCCGGTCTTCCACATGAGGTCGCCCAGCTCGGGGGCGCCGCCCAGGGCCACCCCCGCCGCCGCGGCGGCGGCCAGCAGGCTGCCTGTCTTGCCCGCGACCATCTCCGTGTATTCGGCGATCGTGACCGCCTTGGGCCCGCGCCACGGCCGGTTCTCGAAGGCCATGTCCGCGGTCTGCCCGTTGACGAGCTCGATCAGCGCCGTCGACAGGTACGTCATCGCCTCGGGCCGTCCGGCGAGCTGGCCGACCGCCAGGGCCAGGAGGGCGTCGCCGGTCAGGAGCGCCGGCCCGACCCCGTACGCCTTCCAGAGCGCCTCCCGGTGCCGCCGCCGCTCGTCGTGGTCGATGATGTCGTCGTGCGCCAGCGAGAAGGCGTGCACCAGCTCCACCGCCACCGCCGCCGGGAGGGCCGACTCGGCGGTCCCGCCCACGGCCTCGGCGCTGAGCATCGCGATGGCGGGCCGCACACCCTTGCCACCGTCGCCTTGGTGGGGCCTCCCGTCGGCATCCGACCAGCCCAGCGCGAACGCGGCCATCCGGGCGCCCTCCGGGTGCAGGACCGAGACAGCCTCGCGGAGAGCCGGTTCGAGCAGACCCCGACAGCGGGCCACAGCGCCGCCGCCCAAGGGATGGCTGAGATTCAAACGGTGCTCCTACCCCGGTACGATCTTGAATCTACATGCACAAGCATGTGATACTCCACCCATCGATTGACATTTGTCAGGAAATGTCCACGGCGTGAGACGGACACGGTACGCGATGGAGGAAGCACTCGTGGCGATGGAGGCCGCCCCGCTCGACAGGCAAACCGCCACCCCCTCCCAAATAACGACAAATCGGACAGTTTATTATAAATCACTTTTTTAGCGATAAATGTCCGCCTTGCAGAGTTCGCATCCTAGATCCGGGAGCGCAGCCATGCCGCACGCCAAGGAACGTCTGTGACCAGACCCGAAGTCGTTCCCTTTTACCGGGCCATCCCCCGGCTGGTGAGGAACCCCGTCACCGAACTGGCCCGGATGGGCACCGACGCCGCCGGGCGGGTCGTCCGGCTCGACCTCGGCCCCTTCCGCCCTTACCTGATTTCGCATCCGGACCACGTCCAGCAGGTGTTCAAGACGGACTGGACCAACTTCGTGCGCGCGGGCATGTTCTGGCAGCCGCTCCAGCGCCTGATCGGTCAGAGCATCATGGGCGAGGGCGAGGCCTGGGCGTCCGCCCGGAAGATCCTCCAGCCACTCTTCACCGCGCGCTACACGGCCGCACTGGCCGAGGACATGGCCGACATCATCGCCGAGCGCATCGTCGAGCTCGACGACTACGCGCTGACGGGCCGCCCGATCGACGTCGAGCACCAGATGACCTCGATCGTCAACCAGGCGGTCATCAACCTGCTGTTCGGCGGCCGGATCACCCGTGACACCGCCGAACGGCTGGCGCCCGAGTTCGCCACGTGCGCCAGCTCGATCGGCTTCCGCATGCTCTTCCCCTCCGCGCCGTACTCGATCAGGGTCCCGGGCGACCGCGCCTTCCTGCGATCCACGAGGAAGATCCACGAGATCATCAACCCCCTCATCGAGCGGGCGCAGCGCGAGGACACTGAGGGCAAGAAGAACAAGGAGGTCGTCTCGGCGCTGCTCGCGGCCAGGCTCGAGAAGGAGGGCAAGGCCGACCTGCGGCAGATCCGCGACGACCTGGTGAACGTCTACGGCGCCGCTTCGGAGAACACGGCGATGTCGCTGATGTGGCTGTGGGCCGTGCTGGACGACCACCCGGACGTGAACGCCCGGCTGCAGGAGGAGATCGACCGTGTGATAGGCGGCGGCCCGGTGCGGCCGTCGCACGTCGCCGAGATGCCGTATCTCCGCATGGTCCTGCAGGAGCTCGTGCGGGTCTACCCGAGCGCCTGGGTCGTCCCACGCCAGACCGTGGCGGACACGGAGATCGGCGGCGTCCGGATCAAGGCCGGCTCGCAAGTGCTGGTCAGCCCCTACGCCACCCACCGGCTGGAGGAGTTCTGGCCCCGGCCGACGGAGTTCGACCCCGAGCGCTGGGACAACGAGAAGTCCGAACGCCGGCACCGCTACTCGTTCATCCCCTTCGGCGCGGGCCCGCACGTCTGCCTCGGCCAGCACCTGTTCTATATCGAGGCATCTCTGTTGATCGCCAACCTGTTCACCAGGTACCGGCCGGCGCTGCCCTACCCGCAGAAGCTGACGCCCTTGGTGGGGGGAGCCACCTTGCGGCCCAAGGAGAAGCTCTTCCTCCAGTTGCACCCGGTCGAACGGAATCGTGCGGCGTGAGCATCGGCGAAATGGCGGACAGCACCGCGGCAGCGGAAGAACTCGTCCAGAGCCTCATGCTCAGGCCGTGGGGGCAGGTTTCGCCCTCGGTCTACGAAACCGGCCGGCTGGTCTCGCTCGCCCCCTGGCTGACCGGCCACCTGGAACGCATCGAGTACCTGATCGACACCCAGCGGCAGGACGGCGCCTGGGGCGCACCCGACGGGTACGGCGTGGTGCCGACCTTGAGCGCCACCGAGGGGATCCTCTCCGCTTTGACGCGCGGGGACCTGGACACGGACCGCGAGCGCCTGGCGGGTGCGGCGGACCGTGGCCTGCGGGTGCTCGCCACCTGGCTGAGCGGCCCGCTCGAGCTCCCCGACATGCCGGCGATCGAGCACATAGTCCCCTCCCTCGTCGCCCGCATCAACCAGCACGTCGAGGGCTTACCGGGCCGGGCGCCGATTCCGTTGCCCGAGGCCATGAGCTACGACACGCTCCACGCCGTCAGATCCTGGGTCAAGTCCGGCATGGAGGTGCCGCAGAAGCTGCTCCACGCCCTGGAGATCGCGGCCGACGAGGCCGCCGGAGCGCCCGGCATCCGGCCCACGCCCATCGGCAGCGTCGGCGCCTCACCCGCGGCGACCGCCGCCTGGCTGGGAGAGGGCGGGGGACCCGACGCGCACGAGCCGGCCCGCGGACATCTGGAGGCGGTGGTCCGGTTGTACGGGGGCCCGGTGCCCGTCGGGCTGCCCATCACCGTGTTCGAGCGAGGCTGGGTGCTGAGCTGGCTGCTCCGGGCGGGCGTGCCCGTCGAGGTGCCGCCGGAGATGGTGGCCGACATCAGAGCGGCCATAGGTCCGGCCGGCACACCCGCGGGATCCGGGCTGCCCGCCGACGCCGACACGACGTCCGTGGCGCTGTACGCCCTGGCGCTGCTCGGCGCGCCGCACGAACCGGACAGCCTGTGGGGGTTCCGCTCCGGCACCCACTTCTCCACCTGGCCCGGCGAGCAGGGCGTCTCGGTCAGCGTCAACGCGCACGTGCTGGACGCCTTCGGCGAGTACGTCCGCCGCAGGCCCGCCGCCGCACCACGCTACGACGAGACCATCGCCGAGCTGGCCGCCTGGATCCGGGATTGTCAGGGTCCCGACGGGAACTGGACGGACCGGTGGCACGCGTCGCCGTACTACGCCACCGTCAGCTGCGCGCTGGCGCTCGACGCCTTCGGCGGAGAGGTCTCGCAGGAGGCGGTGCGCGCGGCCGCCGAGTGGACGCTGGCGACTCAGCGGCCGGACGGCTCCTGGGGCCGCTGGGAGGGCACGGCGGAGGAGACCGCGTACGCGATGCAGATCCTGCTGCTGACCCGAGGACGTACGGATCCGCGGCACATCCGTGCGGCGGATCGGGGTCACGAGTACCTGTCACGTTCGACCGGCTGCGACCACCCCCCGCTCTGGCACGACAAGGACCTGTACGTTCCCCGCGCCGTGACCCGCGCCGCGGTGATCGCGTCGTCGCACCTCAGCCGGCAGGCCGGGGCACAGGCGGTCTAGCTCCGATGAGCCCTCTGACCAGCCCGGCCAGGCACCGGCCGTACGTCCTCCTCATCCGGTCCAGCGACCGCTCCGGCTCAGACGGTCCAGAAATCACCGCCGTCGAAGTAAAAGCCCCAGGTGATCATCATCTGCCGGCGGAGATCTTCTGCCACGCCCGGACAGGACTGCGCGAGCCGGTCCAGCGCCGGGTCACATGCCTTGCGTTCTTCGTTGATCAGTTCCCGCAGAGCGTGCTCGTCGAGCCCGAGCATCTGTGCGTTCAGGTCCGCCCATTGGCGGTCGCGTTTGAAGGTGCGCAGGTCGTTGACCAGACGCATGACCCGTTGAGTCGCGTTGGCGGCGTCGATGATCGCCGGCAGGTGCTCGCGAGTGGCTTCGGGTTCGTCGGTGCTGATCAAACGGGAGACTCCGACACAGGTGGAGCCGAAGTTCGCCGCATTACCCAGATACTCCTGCACGGTGGGTGCGACGGCGGTCTGCCGGGCCGCGATCTTCCAATCCCATTCCCGCGCCATCGCATCGAGCATCGCGGCCAACTCGGCGCGCCACACCGGTCCCAGATGACCGAACGCGGGCGCGTGAGCCAGGTCATCGCGGATGTGAGCGAGTAGCCGGGCCAGGGGCGTACGCGGGTCGTCGCCGGCGATGACGTCCTTGCATTCCTCGACGATGGCCCGTACCTGGGATCGCTGTGTCGCATCACGGTCGATGGCCGCGTCGAGCGGGAAAATCCACAACGCCAGTCGGGAGGGAGTCCGCAACACGCCCGGAGCATGGCGCGGGGTGCCATAGACCATCATGTTCGCGATCTGGCCAGGGGTGTCGGCGAACTCACCGGTGTCGAAGAGCTCGGGGTAGGACGCGGCAGTGCGGCGAAGGTCACGGGCACATTCCGCCGCGCGGGCGGACAGCGCATCGGACGAAAGCTCGTCAGGGAGGGACGGCGAGGGGCTCATGACGGCTCCTGTCAGGTACTCCCAGCCAAAAGGGATACCAGGGTTGGAAACTGTGCATTGTTCGGAATCGGTCAATGATCACACCGCGACTGAGATGACACAACGCGGGCGGCGCCCACGGCACACTCCGACCCGGCGAGCGGGGGCCGAGCTCGCCGGGCAGCGTGGTGGTCCAGGTCTCGACGGCTCGTGCGGCCAGGGTGGCGGCGCCCTTGCGGACGCACGGCGCAGCCGGGCTTGGTCGGCGATGACGGCGGCGTCGCGGTCATCGGTCTTGCCCTCGCCGCGGAGGCGTAGGGGCGCAGAAGCCGTGACGCGTCAGGGACGGAGTCGAGTGCGACCCCCAGGACGTCGCCGCGGTCCTGCTGTGGCACGCCCGTCAGCTGGTGCGATTGTTCAAGAAGGCGGTCTGCGAGGTTGTTACGAATGCCGAAATGACTGGAGGCAGGGCTGGTCACTTGCGGTGCATACCGACACTAGACATCTTTGGGTGAAAAGTTGACTAATAGGCTGTCAGAACCTGACATCTGTGATTAATGTTTCTTGAGAGGCGGTTTGCGAGTGCGCTAGAGTTCCTTGATCGATACTGTATGTAACCTCGCCGCACGTAAGGTGTCCGGCAGACCAGATATGACTTGCACAGGGTGGGTATGATAATGCGCTTCCGCAAGACGGGGCTGCGGACCAAGATCACGGCTCTGCTGCTCTCCCTGGCGGCCTTGTGGGTCTTCGCTGCGTGGGTCACCCTCCGTGAGGGGGTCAACCTCCTGTGGGTCTCCCAACTCGACTCCGCTATTGCGACCCCCAGCGATCCGGTGCTCTTCGGCCTGCAAAAAGAGCGCCGGCTTTCGGTCGTGAGGCTGAGCGAGAAGACCCCCCAAACCCGCAAAGAGCTCGAAACACAGCGTAAGCAGAACGACCGCGTCATCGCCGCTTTCCAGGAGTCGGTCAGCGCCGGGCTGGTCAGCTGGGCATTGGACGATCAGGGCGAGAAGCGGCTCGCCGACCTGCTCAAGCAGCTCGAATCGGTCAAGGAGATACGCAAGGCCATCGACGCCGGCAAGCTCAGCCGCGTACAGGTGATGACCGAGTACAACGACGTCATCGACCCCATCGACCGTCTCTACGGGTCGATGGCGACGCTCGACGACAAGGAGGTCGCCAAAGACGTCCGCACCCTCATCACTCTGAGCCGCGCCAGTGAGCTCCTCACCCGGGAGGACGCGCTGCTTGCCGGCGCGCTCGCCGAGGGGCGGCTGACTCCCGCCGACCAGGCACAGTTCAGCCAGGCCGTGGGCGCCTGGCGAATCGTCGCCGAACAGGCCGCATCCGAACTGCCCGACTCCGAAAGGGCCGCCTACGACAGGCTGGCCAAGAGTCGGCCGTTCGTCCAGCTCCAGACCATGGAAACGCAGGTCATGGAGCATGACCCGGCCGCCCTGAACCTGCCGTTCACCGGTGACGAGTGGAAGTCGGCGACCGAACGCTTCCTGACCGACTTCAACGGCATGGTGCTCGGCGCGGGCGACCGCATGGTGGACCGGATCGTGCCCGTCGCCGTCAACGTGATCGTCCGGCTGGTCCTGGCCGGTGGGCTCGGGCTCATCGCCGTCATCGCCTCGATCATCCTGTCCATCACCACGGCCCGCGACCTGCTCTCCCAGCTGCAGAAGCTGCGCGACGCCGCGCACGAACTCTCCGACGACCGGCTGCCCGGCGTCGTCGAGCGCATCGGCCGCGGCGAGGACGTCGACCTGGCCAAGGAGGTGCCCGCGCTGGACTTCGGCGACGACGAGATCGGCCAGGTGGGCCAGGCGTTCAACACCGTGCAGCACACCGCCATCAGCGTCGCCGCCGAGCAGGCCGAGCTGCGCCGCAGCATCCGCGACATCCTGCTGAGCCTGGCCCGCAGGACGCAGGGCCTGGTCCACCGGCAGCTCACCGTGCTCGACGTCATGGAGCGCCGCGAGACCGACCCCGAGGAGCTGAAGGAGCTCTTCCGGCTCGACCACCTGGCCATCCGCATGCGCCGCAACGCGGAGAACCTGATCGTCCTGTCCGGCTCGGCCCCCGCCCGTACGTGGCGCCGCTCGGTCCCGATGGTCGACGTCGTCCGCGGCGCGCTGGCCGAGGTCGAGGACTACACCCGCGTCACGCTCATGCCCATGGGCGACGTCGTGCTCGTCGGCCGCGCCGTCGGTGACGTCATCCACCTGCTCGCCGAGCTGATCGAGAACGCCGTGTCGTTCTCGCCCCCTTACACGAACGTGCAGGTCAGCGGCCAGCTCGTGGCCAACGGGTACGTGATCGAGATCGAGGACCGGGGCCTGGGCATGAAGCCCGAGGACCTGGACTCCGCGAACGAGCGCATCGCGGACCCGCCCGAGTTCCGCATCACCGGCACCGCCCGGCTGGGCCTGTACGTGGTCAGCCAGCTGGCCAGGCGCCACGAGATCCAGGTGGTGCTCAAGGCGTCGCCGTACGGCGGGACGACGGTCGTGGTCCTGCTGCCGCAGGAGCTCGTACAGCTCGATCCCACGCCCGAACCGCAGGACGGCGGGCGGCGGTGACGGCGCAGGCGGGGCCGCTGGACACGGCCGAGCTGCGGGACACCGTCTCGTA
>NZ_JBSFTC010000140.1:0-28437 GCF_053590415.1 Nonomuraea sp. NPDC003201 | reverse complement strand
CAGGCCGCCGCCACCGCCGCGTACCCACCTCTGGTACGGGCGTGCTCCGCGCTGCGTTCCAGCGCCGCGGCGGTCTCCTCGTCGGGCCCCGTCGCCGCGGCGGACAGGTGCCAGGCCCAGCGGTCCACGTCGCCAGGACGTCCGGCCAAGGTCTGCGCCAAGGCACGGTGGATCGCCAGCCGCCGTACCAGGGAGGCGACATGGTAGGCGGCGGCGCGTACAAGCGGATGCCGGAAGCGGATGCGGCCGTCGCCGACGTGGATCAGGCCCGCGACTTCGGCCGCGTCGACGTCCGCCAGGTCGGCGCCGAGTTCCCGTACCGCTCCCAGAACGACGTCGAGGGCGCCGGTGTCGTCCGCTACGGCCACCAGCAGGACGGTCTGCGCCCCCTCGGGCAGCCGCGTGATGCGGTCGCGAAACATCCGATGAACGCGCCCGGGCGCAGGGCGGGAGCCGCTGCCGATGGCCCGGATGGGTGACTCGCCGGCGCATTGCGCCCGGGTGAGGAGCGTCGGCAGCACCGGGAGCTTGACGTGCCCGCACGCTCGGGGAGCCCCTCCACCGCTTCAGGAATGGAGCGTGTCCCCCGATGGTCGCGAGCGGTCGTCATCGAGTCGAACACGTCGGCCACGGCGATCGCACGGGCGATCTGAGAAATCTTCTCGACCATCAGCCCCAAGGCCCGTTTCCTATCGTGGAAACGGGGTCTCGTGACTGATGCAGGTCACCGGGGCCGGTGGCCCTTCCTTTTGCGGTCGGTCGGCATTGCCCGACGATCGGAGCGGTTCTTTGCGGGTATTTGTGCCTGCCGCCGTGCCGGTTTCTCCGCAGGGGCGGCGGCAGGGGTACGGCCCCGCGAGCTGTTGACCGTCCGGCCGCGCACGATGCCGATGAAGTCCTCCACCAGGTCGGTGGTCGCGTCCGTGGGCCAGGCCAGCGCGACCTGGGACTGCGGCGCTTCCAGCACCGGCCGGTAAGTGAGATCCCTGCGGTGAAAGAGGCGTGCCAGCGACTGTGGAACCAGGAGAAGCCCGGCGCCGGCCGCTACCAGCTCGATCGCCTCCGCCGTCGTGGCCGGGCGGGTGAACGCGGGCTGCCCGGGCCGGACCGTCCACTCGATGGTGTCGTCCAGAGGATGGAGCACCTCGTCGTCGGCCAGGTCGGCGATGGTCACCTCGTCGGCGGCGGCCACCGCGTGGTCCTTGGGCACCACGACCACCGTGGTCTCCACGTAGAGCGGGATCACGCTGAGCCCGTCCCGGTCGACCGGCAACCTGACGAATCCGGCGTCGGCGCCGCCGTCCCGAAGGAGACCCACCACCTCGGCCACGGGAACCGCGGCCAGGTTGAGCGGCACGTCGGGCAGCCTCTCGGACCAGATGTTGACCCATTTCGCGGGTGTCACCCCGGGCACGTACGCCAGCCGGAACGCCTTGGTCTCCCCATCAGTCACGTCCTCAGGGTATCGATGTCATGGAAACCCGTTCCGACTGACTACTCTTGACGTCATGACCTCGCCCAAATCGAAGAGCATCCAGACGATGAAGCCCGAGACCGCGGCCAAGAAGCTGGGTGTCCTCCTCTCGGCCACTCCCGCCGAGTTCCAGGCGGGTGTCGTCTCCAGGGACGAGCTGAACGAGTTGCAGGCGACGCCACCCGCCTGGCTCACTGACCTGCGCCGCAACGGCCCGCACCCCAGGCAGGTCGTCGCCGCGAAGCTCGGGATCTCCAATTCCGGCCTGATCAGGGCCGGGATCACCGAACCGCTCACCACCGCTGAGATCGATGCGCTGAAGGCGGAGAACCCGGCGTGGCTGGAGCACGAGCGGTCCGTCCAGGCCGAGGCCCGCAAAGAAGCACTCCGCCTCAAGCAACGGCAGGACGGCTGAGGTTCTGAGGCTGGGGTGATGCGGTTCGCGCCCGGCCAGGCGCGGGCGGCTCGTGGTGATCTTCGGCTGGGTCCTGCTCGTTCACCTGCATGTTCGAGACCTGCTGCGGAAGCGCGAGAAGAGCGGGGGTGGACGTCACGGGCGGATCTTCACCTCGCCGGTGAAGGTACGCCGCCGGTCAGGTGACCGGTGACGGAACCGGTGTAGCCGGTCAGCGCCGTCGCGGCGAGCTTGCCGTCGGGGACCGCGCGGACCGTACTCAGGAGGATCCCGTGGGACCCGCTCCCGAAACGACCGGATGAGCCGCGCCAGCGCAGGTCTACGTCGAGCCGGTCCTTCCGGAGCGAAAGCCGGGCCTGGAGCGGGGAGCCGGTGGTCAGGTACGGCACCGGCGGCGGGGCCGTACCGGCGCCCAGGGAGTGGAGCCGAAGTCGAACTTGAGTCTGAGGGCCGGGTCGAGAGGGGCCGCCACGGCGGGGGTTGCCCGGAAAGCGCCTGCCAAGGCCTCGATCGGCTGAGGAGTTTCACGCCGAGCGGCCGATCGTGTCGGCGCGGACGGCATGCGCGAACGGCAGGCCCCGCGTGTACCGTTCCAGCTCGTCGAGCGCCGAGTGGCCCAGGCGGCGCAGCTCGCCGCCCACCGAGCCGGCGACGTGCGGGGTGAGCAGGACGTTCGGCAGGTCGTAGAGCGGCGAGTCCGCCGGGAGGATCTCGGGCTCGGTGACGTCGAGCACGGCGTCGATCCGGCCCGAGACCAGTTCCTTGGTGAGCGCCTCCATGTCCACCAGCGAGCCGCGCGCGGTGTTGATGAGCGTGGCGCCGTCGGAGAGCAGTCCCAGGCGCCGCGCGTCCAGCAGGTGCCGGGTCTCCGGCAGCGCCGGGGCGTGCACGGAGACGACGTCGGAGGCGGCCAGCAGCTCGTCGAGCCCGACCGGCCGGGCGCCGAGCGCGGCCGCCGCGGTCTCGTCGAGGTACGGGTCGTTGATCAGGAGCTCGAGGTCGAACGGGCGGAGCAGGTCGAGCACCCGGCGGCCGATGTGAGAGGCCCCGATGATCCCGACGGTCCTGCGGTAGTTGCCCAGCGAGGGGAAGTGCGCGGCCCAGTCGAGGGCCCGGCGCTGCGTGCGGTAGAGGTCGCGGATGCCGAGGACGCGTTTGCCGGCGAACAGGATCGCGGCGACGGTGTACTCGGCCACGGGGAGCGCGTTGGTGGCGGCGCCCGACGAGACGGCTATGCCGCGTTCCCAGCAGGCGTCGGTGATCAGGCTCTTGACCGTGCCCGCCACGTGGACGACGGCCCGCAGCCCGGGTGCCCGCCGCAGCACGGAGGCGTCGACGGGCGGGCAGCCCCAGCAGGTGACGAGGACCTCGGCCGCGGCCAGCTCCGGCACGTCCGCGAAGTCGCTGACGACCAGGCCGGGGTCGACGTCCACCAGCCGGGTGAGCCGGTCGAGCTCGTCCGGCCCGAACAGGTCGTGCTTGAATCGCGGCTCCATGGCGAGCAGCGCGCGGGGAAGGGTCACTTGACGGCTCCAGCGGTCATGCCCGCTCTCCAGTATCGCTGCAGCACCACGAAGGCGATGACCAGCGGCACGACCGCCACCAGCGAACCGGTGATGGCGAGCAGGTAGTCCTCCGGATGGCCCTGGTTCAGCGACGTGGTCTGCCAGGTGTACAGACCCAGGTTGAGCGGGTAAAGGTGTTGGTCGGTCAGCATCACGAGCGGCAGGAAGAAGCTGTTCCAGATGCCGGTGAACTGGAAGAGGAAGATGGTGACGAAGGCCGTGCGGAGCATCGGGAAGCCGATGCTGAGGAAGGTCCGCAGGTCACCGGCGCCGTCGACGCGGGTCGCCTCGATCACCTCGTCGGGCACGTACGCGGCGCTGAACACCCTGGCGAGGTAGACCCCGAAGGGGAAGACCAGGCTCGGGAGGAAGACGCCCCAGAAGGTGTTCACGATGCCGGTCTTGGACGCCAGCAGGTAGATCGGCAGGGCCATCGCGCTGGCCGGCACGAGCACGCCGAGGAGGATCAGCCCGAAGATCTTCTCCTTGAACGGGAACGAGAGCTTGTCGAAGGCGTACCCCGCCGCCACGCACAGGGTCGTGGCGATGAGGGCGCCGCCCACGGCATAGAGGGCGGTGTTGCCGAGCCACCGCAGGTAGATGCCGTCACCCGCGCTGAACAGGTGCGCCAGGTTGGCACCGAGGTCGAAGGTCCGCCCGAAGGCGAAGCCGCTGGTGCCGAACAGGTCACGCATGTTCTTCGTGGCCGCCATGAGCAGCCACAGCAGCGGCATCACCGTGTATAGCACGGCGATGACGAGGACGCCGTTGACGGCCGCACGCGAGAGCAGACGCGGCATCGGGCGGGAGCCGGGCTTCCTGCGCCGCCTTGAGGCGCGAACCGGCGGTGCGGGCGTCGCGGTCAACGTCATGGCTGCACCCTCCGCGCCGAGAACCGGGTCACGATGAAGGACAGGACCCCGCCGAGCAGGGCGATCAGGATCGAGGCGGACGCGGCCAGGCCGTAGTCGTGGTTGTCGAAGGCCGCGCGCATCGCGTACATGTTCGGGCTCCAGGCGCTGCCGATCTCGGTCGACGCCCGGTAGATCACCTTCGGCTCGGTGAAGAGCTGCAGGGCGCCGATGACGGTGAAGAGCACGTTGAGCGCGATCGCCGGGCGGATGAGCGGGACCTTGATCCGCAGTGCGATCCGCAGCCCGCTCGCCCCGTCGACCGTCCCCGCCTCCAGGACGTCCCTCGGGACGGCCTGGAGGGCGGCGTAGAGGATGACCATGTTGTACCCGACCCACTCCCAGGTGGAGATGTTGACCACCGAGAGCAGGGCGTGGTCGGCCGACAGGAAGCTCCACTTCACGCCGGCCGACTCGAGCACGTCGATCACCGGGCTGAGCCCGGGCGTGTACAGGTACACCCAGATGATCGCGGCGATGAGCCCCGGTACGGCGTGCGGCAGGAAGAGGCCGAGCTGGAAGAAGCGTTTCGCCCGGGCCATGGCCGAGTCGAGGAGCAGCGCGAGCAGGAGCGCGCCCCCGATCATCACCGGGATGTACAGCAGGACGTAGGTCGCGATGACCAGGAAACTGTCCCGGAACGCCGCGTCGCCGAGCGCCCTGGCGTAGTTGCCGAGGCCGACGAAGAAGGTCTCGACGCCGCCGAAGCCGAGGCCGGAGCTGCGCTCGGTGAACAGGCTGAGCCACCCCGCGTACACCAGCGGCGCGACGGAGAAGGCGAGGAACAGCAGGAGGAACGGGCCGACGAGCAGGGCGGCGGTGCGCCCCTGCCCGCGGGCCGGACGGGTCGCCACGGCATCTCCTTGAAGGGGGGAAGTGGGCACTACTGGGCGACGCTCAGGCCGCGGTTCTTGAAGTCCGCCACCGTGGCCTGCTGGGCGCTCGTGAGCACGTCGGCCAGCTTCACCTCGCCGCCGGCGACCTTGCCGAGCGAGTCGGAGATCGCCGTCCCGGTCACGCCGGCGCTCGGCCCCCATGTCCAGCCGGCCGGGATCGACTCGTACGCCTTGGAGACGACGGAGAAGATGTCCTGGCCCCCGAAGAAGTCGGTCTTGAAGGCGCCGGTGGCCGGCAGCAGGGCCGGCGCGGCCGGGAGCATGCTGCTGGTGCCGCTGGACAGCCAGGCCTTCATGCCCTCGGGATCCGTGGTGATCCACTTGATGAACTCGAGTGCCTGCTCAGGGTGCTTGGCGCCCTTGGGGACGGTGAAGGCCGAGCCGCCCAGCATCGCGGAGGCCGGCCGGCCGTCCCAGCTCGGCACCGCCGCGATGGCCCACTTGCCCTTCTGGTCGGGAACGGTGGACTGCAGGGCCCCCGCGCACCAGTTCGCGCAGATGTAGGAGACGACCTGGCCCTTCTGCACCGCCTGGAAGAAGGCGTCGTCGCTCGTCGAGTTGTACGTGCCGACCAGCCCCTTCAGGACCAGGTCGTTCCAGTACGCGGCCATCTTCTTGGACGGCTCGTCGTCGATGGAGACCTTCCACGACTGGCCCTCGGTGCCGTACCACCGGCCGCCGGCCTGCCAGGAGAGCGCGGCCAGCACGCCGGCGTCGGCGGTCGCGAAGATCCCGCCGCGCGCCTTCGCGTCGGCCTTCTTCACGTCCGCGAGCAGCTTCGTGTAGTCGTCCCAGCTCTTCGGCAGCTCCAGCTTGTGCTTGTCGTAGAAGTCCTTGCGGTAGAAGAACATCAGCGGGGCGACGTCGCGAGGGATGCCCCAGGTCTTGCCTCCGAGGTTCACCAGTTGCTGGACCTGGGCGGGGAAGGTCTTGGCGACCACCGGGCCCGCGGTCTCGGTGAGGTCCTCCAGCTCGCCCTGGCTGACCACGTCGGGCAGCTGGTTGTACTCGACGATGGCCACGTCGGGAACGTTGCCGGCCTTCACCGAGCTGGCGAGCTTGGTGTAGTAGTCGCCGCCGCTCGGCACGTTCTCCCACTTGACCTGGAAGTCCTTGTGGGTCTTGTTGAAGGCGGCGGTGACGACGTCGGATGCCTTGACGAAGGAGCGGAAGGTGATGACGTCCGCCCCCGGCTTCGCGTCGGAGGCACCCGGATCCGTGCCCCCGCAGGCGGCCAGTGCCGACAGCGAGACGACAGCGCCCGCGAGCAGGGCGGTGATCCGCAGGCATCGAGGCTTCATATGCACCGTCCAGGGAGGGAAGTGAAGATTGGTGCAATCATTTTGTTTCGAATGAAGCCTGTCAATGCATCCTGGAGCGGCGATCAGTTACGATCACGTCACAAGCAGGAAAAACGAAAGAAAACGAAAGTGCCTACGCCTGCGTCGCGCCGCACGACGCCCGGATCCGCAGGCTCGGCCGCAGCAGCAGGCCGCACAGCGGTCTGCCCGGATCGTCCAGCCGATCGACGAGCATCCGCACGGCCGCGGCTCCCACCTCCTCCTTGGGCGGCGACACGGCGGTCAGGGGGATGTCGGCGAGGGAGGCGACCTCGTCGTCGTAGGTCACGATCGCCAGATCCCCGGGTATCGAGACGCCGCGGCCACGAAGGCGCCTGACCAGGGAAAGGGCGTCCATGTCGTTGTGCACGAGCGCGGCGCGCACGCCCTCCTCCCTGAAGGCGTCCAGGACGTCGTCGACGTGCTCGTCCATCCCCGCCGGTGCGCCCACGGCGGCCCGCGGGAACATGCGCACGGGCCCCTCCCGCAGGCCGAGAGTGCGCTGGGCGAGCTCGTGTCCCTCGCGGATCCACGGGGTGGTCCTGCTCTCGCAGGCGAGCAGCGCCACCCGCTCGTGTCCCAGCCGGGCGAGATGGCACGTGGCCAGATAGGCGCCGTACGCGTGATCGGTCGCCACCTGCTCCACCGCCGGCATCGACCAGCCCGCCTTCCGCTCGACCAGCACCACGGGCAGGTCGAGCTCGTTCACCCACTGCTCCGTGGCGAGCGAGAGCGTGGGGTTATCACTCGGCGTCAGCAGCAGGCCGTCCACGCCGGACGACAGCAGCTGCGCCACCTGGCGGCGGTCCTCCTTCAGGTCGTAGCGGGAGACCGCGAGGCTGATCCGCACGCCGAGCTCGCGCGCCGCCGCCTGCGCCCCCCTGATCACCGCCGGGAAGTAGTACGCGGTCTGCGGCACGAGCATGCCGAGCACGTACGGCTCGCGCCGCGCACGCTCGCCGTCCTGCTCGCTGGCGGCCGGCTCCGCCCTCTCCGGCGCCGGTGCGTCCGGAACCGACACGGCCCCGCCGTGCACCCGGACGAGCAGCCCCCGCCCGGCCAGCTCCCGCACGTCGTGCCGGATGGTGACGGCCGAGACGCCGAGCCTGGCGGCCAGCTCGGCGACCTTGACCGAGCCCTTGCGGCCCAGCTCCTGCAAGATCGCCCCGTGTCGCTCCTCGGCCAGCACGTGGGGCTCCTTCCGGCTCCGCGGATTTTCCTGCGTCATCGTACCGCTGACATTCGCTTTCGAAATCGATCGATTGCGTTTCCAGCGTGGGACGATCATTCCGGGGGTGAGGCCACCGAGGCGCGTTGGATGAGCTCGGAGCGGAGGGTGTGCATGGTGCGGGCCGGCTCGGCGCCGCCCAGGATGTCGAGGAGGACCTCGGCCGCCTTGGCGCCGAGCTGGTGCACCGGCTGGGCGATCATCGTCAGGGGCGGGTCCATGACCGCCGCCCACGCGCTGTCGTCGAACCCGATCAGCGCCACGTCGTCCGGGTAGGACAGCCCCGCCCGGCGCAGGGCGCGCAGGGAGCCGGTCATGCCGTCCGTCTCCGTGCAGAACACGGCGGTGACCCGGTCGGGGAGGGCGAGCATGCGGCCGACCTCCCCCACCACCCGCGCCTCCGTCTTGGGCCCGACCATCACCAGCTCCGGATCGAACGGGATGTGCGCGTCGTCGAGCGCGTCGAGGTAGCCCCGCAACCGCTCGCCGTCGGTCCACAGGTTGCGCGAGGCCGCCGCCAGCAGCTCGCGCCTGGTCGACGGCGGCCGCGCCACCGGCGGCCCCCACACGAACCCGACGCGGCGGTGACCGGCCGCGATCAGCACCTCGACCGCCTCGCGGGCCGCGTCGCGGTTGTCGATGACGACCGCGTCGAGGTCGAGAGCGGCCACCGCGCGGTCGACGAGCACGACGGGGATGCCCCGGTCCATGGCCGCCCTGATGTGGGCGACCTGGTCGCGGTCGAGCGCGGCCGAGGCGACGACGACGCCGTCGACCCGCTTGTCGATGAGCACGTTGGTTGCCGCGATCTCCTCCTGCAGGTTCTCGTACGTGCTCAGCACGATCACGTCGAACCCCCGCGCCCGCGCGCTGTCGGAGATCCCCCGCAGCAGCCCCGCGAAGAACGGGTTGCCGATGTCGGCCACGATCACGCCCAGGGTGTGGCTCACGCCCGTCGACATGCTGCGCGCGAGCGCGTTGGCGCGGTAGCCGAGCTTCTCGGCCGCCGCGAGCACCCGCGCGCGCAGCTCCGGGCTGACGTATCCGTAGCCGCCGAGCGTACGGGCCGCCGTGGCGCGGCCCACGCCGGCCTCGGCCGCGACCTCGGAGATCGTCGGCCCCTGGCCACGGTCAGCTGGCATGGATCCCGTCCCCCGTTCCTGATCGGCCCATCACATCGTAGTCAGCCGGCCGCGGCCGAAGGCGCCCTCGACGAAGCACTGGTCGCGGGCCGATTCCGCCCCCAGGGCCAGCGCCCGGGCGATCGGGCCGAGCCCCGGCCGGGCCTCGGAGGTCCAGCCGTCCCGCAGCAGCGAGACGGCGAACCCGGCGAGGAAGGCGTCGCCGCAGCCCATCGTGTCGACGATGCCGTCGGCGCGCCGGGCGGGAGCGCTCACCAGGGCGTGGCCGTCGTGGGCGATGGCGCCGTCCACGCCGCGGGTGCCGACCGCGAGCCGGGCGCCCCGCCGTACCGCCTCGGCCAGGAGGTCGCCGGTGGCGGCCGCGTCGAGGTCGGAGCAGGACAGCAGCACGAGGTCGGCGTGCGGGCAGACCCGGTCGAGGTAGGCGGGGCTGCGGTACTCCTCCTCGCTGGACAGGTCGAAGCTGACCAGCGTGCGGAGCCCGGCCAGCTTCGGCAGCTCGGGCTCGCTGCGGGAGTAGACGCTCGAATGCACGAGGTCGAAGCCGCCTGCGTAGCCGAGCAAGCCGTCGTCGAGCACGAGAGGCTCGCGTACGGTGACGCCGCCGCCGTTCCAGCCGAGGAAGACGCGGTCGCCGTCGTCGACCCGCAGGTGCGAGACGCCGCTCTCGCCTTCCCGAACGACGCAGGCGTCGATCGAGACCCCCTCCGCGGCGATCGACTCCCGCAGGAAGCCGCCGAGCGAGTCGTCGCCGAAGACGCCCAGGTAGGCCGACTCGAGGCCGAGGCGGCGGGCGTAGACGGCGACGTTGACGCTGTTGCCGCCGGGGTAGTCGACGCCGCGGTCGATGAACCGGTCGACGATGTTGTCGCCGAAGCCGAGCACTCGCATGCGGGCCTCAGTAGTCCATGACCCGGTAGTAGCGGCGCAGGTCGAGGGAGTGGTCCCGGACCCGCTCGAGGTGCTTGCTGACGCGGCTCAGCACGGTGTCGAGCACGAGCGGCGCGAGCAGGCCGCGGAACTCGGGGCTGATCCCGGTGAGCGGGTAGTCGCGGGTGTCGAAGACGGTGACGTCCTTGGAGACGCGCCGGGCGAACGCCTCGGCGCGGTCGGTGAGCGGCCGAGTCTCGTCCTCGCCCTGGAAGATGATCACGCTGGTGTCCTCCTCGATCAGCTCCAGCGAGCCGTGGAAGAACTCCGCGCTGTGCACCCTGGTCGTGCGCAGCCACTGCATCTCCTCGAGGATGCACATGGAGTAGAGGTACGTGAAGCCCCAGAGATTCCCGCCGCCGACGAGGAAGTGGTAGCCGCTGTCCTTGTGGGCCTCGGCGAACGCGGCGGCCACCGGCTCGGCCTGCCTGGCGACCTCGACGAGGATCCCCGGGACGCCCTCGAACTCGGCGGCGAACCTCTCGTACCCGTCGAACTCGCCCCGGCGCGCGAGCAGCCGGGTCATGAACAGCAGCAGCTGCATGTCGAAGGGCCAGGTCTTGGGCTGCGAGACGAGCGCCGCGTCCACCTTCGTGGCCACGGGCGAGTCGGGGTGGCCGGTGAAGGAGACCGTGAAGGCGCCCTTGGACCTGCAGTACTCGATCGCGCGGACGGTGTCGTCGGTCGTTCCGGAGACCGAGGTGAAGATCGCCACGGTGTCCTCGCCCAGGCGGGCGTCACCGGAGACGATCAGCTCGGCGGCGATCGCGGCGCGCACGTCGAGCGTCGAGCTGCGCCGGGCCAGGTGCTCGTACGGCCACATCTGGCCGTAGGTGCCGCCGGCGCCGACGAGGAGCACGTGCTTGAACCCCTCGTCCACGAGCCGGTCGACCAGCTCCTCGATCCGCGGGCGCAGGCCCACCGCGCTCGTCACCTGGGAGAGAAATTCCGGCTCGTTGAACCCGAGCATCTTCGCATCCTTTCCGGGGAAATGTTGCGCGCCGACCTGATACCGGTATCACGCGGCAGTCACGTTGGCACAAGGAGCCGAGATCCGTCAAACAACGCCACTTCAACGCGCCGATACAAGGCCATATAGAAAAGATCTTGATGCTGGGTCTGGTACCGGTATCAGACGAGCTGTAAGGTCGGCCAACACCAAAGGCGTTCCTGAAAGAGAAAGGATGCCCAATGCGCCCTCGCGCACTGCCGACGTTCGCGGCACTCCTCGGGACACTCACGCTGGCCGCCTGCTCGGGCGGCAAGCCCGCGCAGGCCCCGGCGGCCGACGCCGCCGCCACGCCGGAGTTCTCCGGCACGCTGAGCATCCTCACCAAGTTCGCCGGCGACCCGACAGGCCCCTACTTCGAGAACCTCGCGGCCGAGTACCGGAAGAAGCACCCGCAGGTGAAGATCGAGCTGATCCAGGAGACCGACCAGAGCGTCAAGGACAAGCTCAAGACGCTCACGGCCTCGGACGCGCTGCCCGACGTCTACTTCACCTGGACCGGCAACTGGGCGGACAACTACATCCGCGGCGGACGCGCCGCCGACCTCACCAAGGTGATCGGCCCGGACACGGAGTGGGGCAAGACGTTCAGCCCCGGCTCGCTGGCCGCCTTCGCCCGCGACGGCAAGAACTACGGGATCCCGCTGTACGGCAACGGCAAGTTCATGGGCTACAGCAAGAGCGCCTTCGCCAAGGCCGGGGTCGAGGTGCCGAAGACGTTCGAGGATCTCGTCGCCGCCTGCGGCCCGCTGCGCAAAGCCGGGTACGAGCCCGTCGCCTTCGGCAACAAGGACGGCTGGCCCGCCCTGCACTACCTGCAGCAGCTGTTCGCCTACAACGTGCCGGACGCCGTGCTCCAGGCCGACTTCGTCCCGGCCACCGCCAAGCTGGACAATCCGGGCTACGTCACCGCGCTCAACCAGTTCAAGACGCTGGTCGACCAGTGCACCGACACGAAGAGCGGCACGAACGGCGTGCTCTACTCCTCGGCGCAGGAGGCCTTCGCCAACGGCAAGGCCGCCATGTACTACCAGGAGATCCTGGAGTTCGACAACGCGACGTCGGACAAGCTCAAGCCCGCGGACTTCGGCATCTTCCAGCTCCCGGTCCCGGGCGACCACCCCGGCGACCCGGCGGTGCTGGAGGGCTCGCCCGAGGGATACCTGGTCAACGCCAAGTCGCCCAGGATCGCCCTGGCCGTCGACTTCATGAAGTTCGCCACGAGCGCGCAGAGCGCGAAGACGCTGTCCGCGCCTCCGTACGGGCAGCCCAGCACGGTCGTCGGCGCGGTCACGCCGGAGACCTCCAGCAAGGCCGTCTACGAGGGCGTCCAGCTGGTCAACAAGGCGCCGAAGCTGGCCATCTGGCTCGACATGGTCACCGTGCCCGAGGTGGCGGACGCGTGGCTGGCCGGCGGCGAGGCGATCGTCAGCGGTGGCAAGACCGCCGAGCAGGTGCTCGAAAGCGTGCGCCAGGCCTCGGCCGAAGCCAAGTAGGGAGTCCGCACGTGCGCGCCACGCTCAGGCTCGTATGGGTCCTGCCCGCCCTCGTTCTGGTCGGAGTGTTCGTCTACCTGCCGCTCGTGCAGAACCTGCAGTTCAGCACGCTCAAGTGGGACATCTACAGCGGCAGCCAGGAATACGTCGGGCTCGACAACTACGCCAAGCTCGTCGACGACCCGGTGTTCTGGTCGTCGCTGGGCAACAACGCGCTGTACGCGGTGGTCTCCATCGTGTTCCAGGTGTTCGGCGCGCTCCTGCTCGCCGCGCTCATCGAGAGCATCGGCAGCGAGCGCTGGCGGCGCGGCCTGCGCGCGGTCTACTTCATCCCCTCGGCGATCTCGCTGACCGTCGCGGGGCTGCTGTTCTACTTCGTGTACGAGCCGAACCTGGGCCCGCTCAACCACGCGCTCAAGGCCGTGGGCCTGGGCGAGTTCGCCCAGGCGTGGCTGGGCCAGGAGAGCACGGCCATGTCGGCGATCATCGCGATGAGCCAGTGGCAGGGCTTCGGCTACTCCACGCTGCTGTTCGCGGTCGCGATCCAGCGCATCCCCTCGGAGATCTACGGCGCCGCCGCCATCGACGGCGTCGGCCCGATCCGCCGGTTCGTCCACGTGACGGTGCCGCTCGTGCGCGAGATGACCGGGCTCATGGCGATCGTCACCATCTCGGGCGCGTTCCAGGTGTTCAACGAGGTCATGGTGATGACCGCCGGCGGGCCGAACAACTCGACGCAGGTGCTGGGCACCTGGCTGTACCGCAGCGGGTTCGTCCGCAACAACTTCGGCTACGCCGCCGCGGTCGCGACCGTCCTGTTCGTGATCACGCTCGGCATCGCGGTGGCGCAGCTGTGGGTCACCCGCAGGAGAAGGGTGGAATGGTGACGCGCCTGAGCTTCCTCGCGGTGATCGCCCGCGTCTTCATGTGGGCCTTCCTGCTGGCCCTCGCGGTCGTCGTGGTCTATCCGCTGCTGTGGATGACCCTCAACGGGTTCAAGACCAACGCCGAACTGTTCGGCGACCCGTTCGCGCTGCCCCTGCACTGGAGCTTCGAGAACTACCAGAAGGCGTGGAACCGCGGCGTCAGCGACTACCTGACCACCAGCGTGCTGGTCACGCTGACCTCGACGGTCGCCACGGTGTTCGTCAGCGCGTGGGCCGCCTACGGCCTCACCCGCGTGAACGTCCCGCTCAACAGGACGCTCACGGCGGCGATACTCGGCGGGCTCATGCTCGCACCCACCGTGGCGCTCGTGCCGCTGGTGAAGATGTTCCAGGCGATGGGGCTGTACAACACGTTCTGGGCGCTACTCATCCTCTACACCGCCTTCCGCGTCCCGTTCACGACCTTCCTCATCCGGGCGTACATGATCGACCTGCCCCGCGAGGTGGACGAGGCGGCCGAGATGGACGGCGCGGGCCGGTGGACGGCGTTCTGGCGGATCATCCTGCCGATGTGCAAGCCGATCCTGACCTCGACGGTGCTGCTGCACATCCTCTTCACCTGGAACGAGTACCTCTTCGCGATGATCTTCACCAGCGGCACCGGCGTGCAGACCCTCCCTGTGGGCCTGACCAGCCTGATGAGCAAGCACGGCACCGAGTACCCGGTCGTCTTCGCCGGGATGGTGATCGCGGCGCTCCCCGTGGTCCTGCTGTTCTTCCTCGGCCAGCGCTACATCGTCAAGGGCCTCGCCGACGGAGTCGGCAAATAACCACGTGACGCTCAGGCGGCCGTCCAGTCGAGCAGCCGCTCCAGCGGCCAGGTGTTGACGACGCGGTCGGCCTCGATGCCGCACCGCGCGGCCCGTTCGCAGCCGTAGTGCTGCCAGTCGAGCTGCCCGGGCGCGTGGGCGTCGGAGTCGATCGCGAACACGCACCCCATCTCGTACGCCAGCCGCATCAACCTCTTGGGCGGGTCCAGCCGGTCCGGCCGGGAGTTGACCTCCACCGCGACCCCGAACTGCCGGCAGGCCTCGAAGACCAGCTCGGCGTCGAACGACGACTCCGGGCGGCGCTCGCCGCGCCTGCCGCCGGCCTTCACCACCCGCCCCGTGCAGTGGCCGAGCACGTCCACCAGGGGATTGGCGATGGCGGTGACCATGCGGCGGGTCATCTCGTCGCCGTCCATGCGCAGCTTGGAGTGCACGCTGGCCACCACCACGTCCAGCCGCTCCAGCAGGTCGGGTGACTGGTCGAGGGAGCCGTCCGTGTTGATGTCCACCTCGATGCCGGTCAGGATCCGGAACGGGGCCAGCCGCTCGTTCAGCTCGGCCACCACGTCGAGCTGGCGTTCCAGGCGCTCGGCCGAGAGGCCCTTGGCCACGGTCAGGCGGGGCGAGTGGTCGGTCAGCGCCAGGTAGTCGTGGCCGAGCCCGCGGGCCGCCTCGGCCATCTCCTCGATCGGCGAGCCGCCGTCCGACCAGTCGGAGTGGCTGTGCAGGTCGCCTTTCAACGCGCCGCGCAGCGCCTGCGTCTCCTCGTCGAGCTGCACGCCGTCGGTCGCCCGCAACCGCCTCAAATACGTAGGAACCTGCCCATCGAGGCTTTCGTTGACCACAAGGGCGGTGACCTTCCCGATGCCGGGCAGGTCGCCGAGACCGCCGGTGCGGGCCAGCCGCACGAGCTCGTCCCTGGGCAGGTCGGTGACGACCTGGGCGGCGCGACGGAAGGCACGTACGCGGTACGTGGGCTCTCCGGCGCGCTCCAGCAGGAAGGCGATCTCGCGCAGGGCCTCAACCGGTTCCATGTGAGCGAACATACCTCGGGGCCATGACTACAGGATTGAACGGGGACGAGGGCCGCCGATAGGCTGAGCGGCCCATGAAAGCAGGATCTTGATGGCACAACCTCCGCAAACCCATCCCACGCCGCCACCGCCCGCGCGCAAGGCGTCCAAGGCCATCCCGCTGACCATTCTCGGTGTTCTGTCCATCATGCTGGTCGGGTACTGCGCGGCCACCCAGGATGACGACGACGTCACCGCGGACTGCGTCATCCAGCTGGACGACGGCACGTACGAGGTCGTCGACGACGACTACTGCGACGATGACGACAACGGCTCCTACCATTACTACGGCGGTTCGCGCGGGGCGTACATGTGGTACTACGGGGGCACCAGGTCGGGCAACAAGGTGCGCGGCGGCACCACGTACCGGCCCTCTGACGTGAACATCTCCACCCGCAACGGGAAAGAGATCCAACGGGGCGGCTTCGGCAACCACTGGGGCGGCGGGAGCTGACCGGTGCGGCGTGAGCATGGCACTCCCAGGGACGGCTGGGAGAAGACGATCGAGGGCCAGGGCCTGGCCTACCACCGGGCGGCGCACCCGTCGGGGCTGAGCAGACCGTACTGGGACGAGTCCATCCATTACGTGTTCTCCATGGACGAGGTCGAGGCGCTGGAGGAGCAGGTCGAGGAGCTCCACGAGATGTGCCTGCGCGCCGTCGAGCACGTGGTCTCGGCCCGGCGCTTCGCCGACTTCGCGATCCCCGAGTGGGCGTGGGACGAGGTGGCGCGCTCATGGGAGCGCCGCGACGCCCACCTGTACGCCCGCTTCGACCTGCGCTACGACGGCACCGGGCCGGCGAGGCTGCTGGAGTACAACGCGGACACGCCGACCTCGCTCGTGGAGTCGTCGGTCGTGCAGTGGTTCTGGCTGCAGGACGTCCACCCGGGCGCCGACCAGTGGAACTCCGTGCACGAGCGGCTCATCGAGCGCTGGCGCGACATGCGGCTGCCGCCCGGGCCCACCCACTTCGCGTTCACGAACATGGACGAGACGGGCGAGGAGGCCATGACCGTGGCCTACCTGCAGGAGACCGCCGAGCAGGCGGGCCTGCAGACCGTCGCCGTCGCCATGGAGGACATCGGCTGGGACTCCCTCAACCGCCGCTTCGTGGACGTCGAGAACCGCGTGATCCGCTCGGCGTTCAAGCTCTACCCGTGGGAGTGGATGCTGGCCGACGACTTCGGGCGGCACGCCGTACGGCACTCCACCTGGATCGAGCCGCTGTGGAAGACGCTGCTGTCCAACAAGGCGCTGCTGGCGATCCTTTGGGAACTCAACCCCGGCCACCCCAACCTGCTGCCCGCCTACCTCGACGGCCCGCGCGACCTGACCTCCTACATCGCCAAGCCGCTGCTGGGCAGGGAGGGCGCCTCCATGCGCATCGTCACCCCCGAGGGCACCCAGGAGACGCCGGGCGTCTACGGCCAGGAGGGCTACGTCTTCCAGGGCTTCGAGGCGCTGCCCCAGTTCGAGGGGCAGCGGCCGGTGCTCGGCGCCTGGGTGGTCGCCGACGAGGCCGCCGGGCTGGGTATCAGGGAGACGACCGGCCTGATCACCGATGACACCTCCTCGTTCGTCCCCCACCGCATCGCCTGACTCCGCACCGCATCCCCCGATAGGAATCAACGTGACTCTTCTCGAGACCCTCGCCCGCGGCTCGGGCGCCATCGCCGCGTACGCCGCCGTCGGCGTGATCCTGATGATCGTCGGCTTCTACGTGATCGACTGGGCCACCCCCGGCAAGCTGAGCGAGATCATCCGCACCCAGCGCAACCCGAACGCCACGCTGCTCGCCACCTCCGCCCTGGCCGCCGTCGGCCTGATCGTGGCCGCCTCCATCTGGTCCTCCGGCGGCCGGCTGGCCGAGGGGCTGGCGGGCACGGCGGTGTTCGGCCTGGTCGGCATCGTGGTGCAGACCGTGGCGATGCTGCTGTTCGACCGGATCGTCGGCATCTCCGTACGCGACCTCGTGAAGGAGCCCGAGCTGCAGCCGGGCGCGCGGCTGCTCGCGGTCACGCACGTCGCGATCGGCCTCATCACGGCCGTCGCGGTCATCTGACGCCGGTCGCCGGGCCCCACGAGAACGGCCGTCGCGGTGATCTGACGCCGGCCGCCCGGCCCCGGGAGAACGGCCGTCGCGGTCATCCGGACGGAGCTGGCACTCTAGAAGGCGTGACAGACCGGACCCGGGAGGACACCACACGCAGGCTCGAGCGGGCCATGGGCTCGCTCGGCACGGCGGCGATGGCTCGCATGGAGGAGCAGCTGCCGTGGTTCCGCGCGCTCAGCGCGGAGGACCGGTCGTGGGTGGGGCTCGTGGCCCAGGCCGGCATCGCGGCGTTCGTCGAGTGGTTCTCGATCGCCGGCGAGGACCGCCCCACCCCCAGCATCGAGTTCTTCGGCACGGCCCCGCGCGAGCTCAAGCGGTCCATCTCGCTGCAGCAGACCGTCGACATCGTCAGGGTCGTGGTCGAGGTGGTCGAGGCGCAGGCCCACGAGCTGGCCGCGCCCAGCGGCGAGGACCAGCTCCAGCAGGCCATGCTCCGCTACACCCGCGACGTCGCCTTCGCCGCCGCCCACGTCTACGCCCGCGAGGCCGAGGCCAGGGGCTCGTGGGACGCCCGGCTCGAGGCCCTCATCGTGGACGCCCTCGTCCGCGGCGAGGTCGACGACGGCCTGCACTCCTGGGCGGCCGCGCTCGGCTGGACCTCCTCCCCCGTGGTCGTCATCGCCGGCCACGCCCCCGTCGACGACCCCCGCGCGGTCATCGACGGGCTGCGGGAGAAGGGCCGCCGCATCGGCATGGACCTGCTGGCCGGCGTGCAGGCCGACCGGCTGATCGTCATCGTGGGCGGCGCCGAGAGCGTCAACGACGCGGCCAAGCAGGTCGTGCACCGCTTCGGGATGGGCCCCATCGTCATCGGCCCCGAGGTCCCCGACCTGCACGCCGCGGCCAGGTCCGCCAGGGCGGCGCTGGCCGGGCTGAAGGCCTCGTCCGGCTGGCCCGACGCGCCCCGGCCGGTGCACGCCGAGGACCTGCTGGCCGAGCGGGCGCTCGACGGCGACGACGACGCCAGGCAGCAGCTCATCGAGAACGTCTACCTGCCGCTCGCGGGCACGCCCCTGCTCGACACCCTCGCCACGTACCTGGAGCAGGGCACCTCGCTGGAGGCGACGGCGCGGCTGCTGTTCGTCCACCCCAACACCGTCCGCTACCGCCTGAAGAAGATCACGGAGCTGACCGGCTACCAGCCCACGGAGGGCAGGTCCGCCTTCACGCTCCAGGTCGGCCTGATCCTGGGCCGGTTGGCGGAGAGCGCCGAAATGTGGCGCGCCCTAACGTAATGTCGCCGAAATCCCCACTGTAGGCTTCCTACAAAACCCCCCGGACGAAGTTCGTGCGGATCATTATCCGCGTGTCGGAGTTCTACAGGGCAAGGTGGGTTTTGTGCTTGTACTCGTCGCTCCGGGCCAAGGTGCCCAAACGCCAGGCTTCCTTTCTCCCTGGCTCGAGCTCCCCGGTGTGGCCGACAGACTCGGTGCCTGGTCGGAGGTCGTCGGGCTCGATCTGATCGCCTACGGGACCACCGCCGACGCCGACGAGATCCGTGACACCGCCGTCGCCCAGCCGCTCCTCGTGGCCGCCGCGCTGGCCTCCGCCGAGGTGCTCGGCGCGACGCCGGACATGCTCGCGGGCCACAGCGTGGGCGAGTTCGCCGCCGCCGCGCTGGCCGGGGTGCTCACCCCCGAGCAGGCGCTCACCCTGATCCGCGAGCGCGCCCAGGCCATGGCCAAGGCCGCCGCGGTCACCGAGACCGGCATGACCGCCGTGCTCGGCGGCGTCGAGGACGACGTGCTGGCCGCCCTCGAGAAGCACGGCCTGACCCCCGCCAACATCAACGGCGCCGGCCAGATCGTCGCGGGCGGCACGCTGGAGCAGCTGGCCGCGCTCAAGGACGACCCGCCGACCCGTGCCCGCCTCATCGCGCTGAAGGTCGCGGGCGCCTTCCACACCCGCCACATGGCCCCCGCCGTGGAGAGCCTGCGCGAGGCCGCCGCCAACGTGGCCCCCGGCGACCCCACCGTCACGCTCCTGTCCAACTCCGACGGCCAGGCGGTCGCCTCCGGCGCCGAGTTCGTGGAGCGGCTGGTCAGGCAGATCAGCAGCCCCGTCAGGTGGGGCGCCTGCATGGAGACCATGGCCGGGCTCGGCGTCACGAAGATGATCGAGCTGCTGCCCGGCGGCACGCTCACCGGCCTGGCCAAGCGCGGCCTGTCCGGCGTGCGGACGGTGGCGCTGAAGACCCCCGACGACCTCGACGCGGCCAGGGAGCTGACCAAGTGAAGATTCCCGACGTCGCCCCTGGCGGCAGGATCCTGGCCCTCGGCCACTACCAGCCGGCCAACGTCGTCACCAACGACGACCTGGCCAAGAACATCGACACCAACGACGAGTGGATCCAGTCCAGGGTCGGCATCAAGGAGCGCCGCGTCGCTCCCGACAGCGAGTCCCTCGAGGACATGGCCACCATCGCCGGCGGCAAGGCGCTGGCCGCGAGCGGCCTGTCGCCCGAAGAGGTCGACCTGGTCATCGTGGCCACCTGCACGCTCGAGACCCAGATCCCCAACGCCTCCGCCGTCGTGGCCCACCGCCTCGGCATCAAGGCGCCCGGCGCGTTCGACGTCAACGCCGCCTGCGCCGGGTTCTGCTACGCCCTCGGCACCGCGAGCGCCGCCGTACGCGCGGGCTCGGCCCGCCACGTGCTGGTCATCGGCGCGGAGAAGCTGTCGCAGTGGATCGACTGGACCGACAGGTCCACCGCCGTGATCTTCGCCGACGGCGCGGGCGCCGCGGTGGTGGGTCCCTCCGAGACCCCCGGCATCGGCCCCGTGGTGTGGGGCAGTTCCGGCGACAAGTCCGAGGCGATCGCCATCCAGGACCGCCAGAACTTCCTCCGCCAGGAGGGCCAGACGGTGTTCCGCTGGGCGACCACCGCGCTCCACCCGGTGGCGCTCGAGGCCTGCGAGCGCGCGGGCGTGGACCCGTCGGAGCTGACGGCGTTCGTGCCCCACCAGGCCAACCTGCGCATCATCGAGGCCATCGCCCGTAAGCTGGGCGCCGACAACGCCGTGATCGCCCGCGACATCGTCAACGCCGGCAACACCTCGGCCGCCTCGATCCCGCTGGCGCTCTCGCGCATGCTGGAGCGCGGCGAGGTCCGCTCCGGCGGTCTCGCGCTGCTGCTCGGCTTCGGCGCGGGGCTGACCTACGCCGGGCAGGTCATCGAGATCCCTTAGCCTCCCCTCGCACTACCATCCAGAGCTTGTACGGCACAGCCGTGCAGAACCCAGAAATCAAAAGGAGAACCAGCGACATGGCTGCCACCGAGCAGGACATTCTTGACGGCCTCGGCAAGATCATCAACGAGATCACCGGCATCCCGGCCTCGGACGTGACCCCCGAGAAGAGCTTCGTCGACGACCTCGACATCGACTCCCTGTCCATGGTCGAGATCGCCGTGGCCGCCCAGGACGAGTTCGGCGTCGAGATCCCCGACGACCAGCTCAAGAACCTGAAGACGGTCAAGGACGTCCTCAACTTCATCCAGGGCTGAGAAGTCACCATTCTGACTAGCAAGGAGCGCGAAACGTGAGTGCGAACCGGGTACGTGTCGTCGTCACCGGGCTTGGCGCGACGACGCCCGTCGGTGGAGACGTCACCTCGACCTGGACGGCGCTCCTCGCCGGTCAGTCGGGTGTCGAGACCCTCACCACGGACTGGATCGACTCCGTCCCCGTGAAGTTCGCGGGGACGGCCGCGGTCGACCCCACCGAGGTGCTGCCGCGGCCGGAGGCCCGGCGGCTCGACCGCAGCGAGCAGTTCGCGATGGTCGCCGCCCGGGAGGCCTGGCAGGACGCCGGCGCCCCCGAGGTCGCGCCGGAGCGGCTGGGCGTCGTGGTCTCCAGCGGCATCGGCGGCATCAGCACCACGCTGAGCGCGTACGACACCTGGCGTGAGCGCGGCTGGAACCGGCTGTCGCCGTTCACCGTGCCGATGCTCATGCCCAACGGCCCGGCCGCCTGGATCGGCCTCGACCTGGGTGCCCAGGCGGGGGTGCACGCCACCGTGTCGGCGTGCGCGTCCGGCGCCGAGGCGATCGGCCACGCGATGGACATGATCAGGGTGGGCCGCGCCGACGTGGTCGTGGCCGGCGGCACCGAGGCCGCCATCCACGGGCTCAACATGGCGGCCTTCGCCGCCGCGCGGGCCATGTCCACCCGCAACGACGACCCGCAGGGCGCGTCCAGGCCGTGGGACCGCGACCGCGACGGGTTCGTGCTCGGTGAGGGCGCCGGCATCGTGGTGCTGGAGTCCGAGGAGCACGCGAAGGCGCGCGGCGCGAAGATCTACGCCTACTGCGCCGGGGTCGGCTACTCCGCCGACGCCCACCACATCACGCAGCCCGAGCCCGAGGGCCGGGGCATCATCATGGCGATGACCCAGGCGCTCAACGACGCCGGCCTGACCGGCCTCGACATCAAGCACGTCAACGCACATGCCACCTCCACCCCTGCCGGCGACGTCGGCGAGGTGCAGGCCGTGGCCAAGGCCATCGGCACCCACCCGCTCGTGACCTCGACCAAGTCGATGACCGGTCACCTGCTCGGCGGGGCCGGCGGCATCGAGTCCGTCTTCACCATCAAGGCGCTGCAGGAGCGGATCGTCCCCGCGACCATCAACCTCGACGACCTCGACGACGGCATCGAGGTCGACCTGGTCTACGGGAAGAACCGCCCCCTGCCCGACGGAGACATCGCCGCGGTCAACAACTCGTTCGGATTCGGGGGCCACAACGTGGCCGTCGTGTTTAAGGGGGCATAAATGACCGTGCTGGACAACGGGATAGCGACCGACGGCACCGAACAGGAGCCTGCCGACCCCCGCGATCCAGCCGTCCGCCTGACCGCGCTGCTCGACGAGGGCTCGCTGCGGCTGATCAGCTCCGAAGACAAGAGCGGCGTGCTGGCCGCCATGGGCCGCGTCGAGGGTGTTCCCGTCGTCGCCTTCTGCAGTGACGCCCGCTTCCAGGGCGGCGCGATGGGCAGCGAGGGCTGCGAGCACATCGTGCACGCCTACGACGTGGCCGTCCGTGAACGGGTGCCGGTCATCGGGATCTGGCACTCCGGCGGTGCGCGACTCGCCGAAGGCGTCGAGTCGCTGCACGCCGTCGGGCGGGTCTTCGCCGCCATGACCAAGGCGTCCGGCGTGGTGCCGCAGATCTCCGTGGTCGTCGGCCCCGCCGCCGGCGGCGCCGCGTACGGTCCCGCGCTGACCGACATCGTCATCCTGGCCGAGTCCGGCCGCATCTTCGTCACGGGCCCCGACGTGGTCCGCAGCGTCACCGGCGAGAGCGTCGACTCCGCGGCTCTGGGCGGCCCGGAGCCGCACAGCAAGCGCAGCGGCGTCGTGCACGTCGTCACCAAGACCGAGACCGACGCGTACGTCAGGGCGCGCCAGCTCGCCACGCTCCTCGGTCACCAGGGCCGGGTGCGCACGGGAGAAATCGAGGAAGTGGACTTCTCCACGCTGCTGCCCGACTCGGCCAGGCGCGCCTACGACGTCAAGCCGCTGGTCAACGGCCTGCTCGACGAGCCTGGCATCGAGCTGCACCCCAAGTGGGCGCCGAACATCGTCACATCGCTCGGCCGCCTCGGTGGCCGGACGGTCGGTGTGATCGCCAACAACCCGCTGCGGCTCGGCGGCTGCCTCGACGCCACGTCCGCCGAGAAAGCCGCCCGCTTCGTACGTATGTGTGACGCTTTCGGAGTGCCGTTGGTTGTCCTCGTGGACGTTCCCGGCTACCTGCCCGGGGTCGGGCAGGAGCACGACGGGGTCGTCCGGCGGGGGGCCAAGCTGCTGCACGCCTTCGCCGAGGCCTCGGTGCCGCGGGTCACGCTGGTGACGCGGAAGGCGTACGGGGGCGCGTACATCGCGATGAACTCCCGCGCGCTGGGGGCCACCAAGGTGTTCGCCTGGCCTACCACCGAGGTGGCGGTCATGGGGTCGGTGGCGGCCATACGCATCCTCAAGCGGCGCGAGCTGGCCGCCGCGCCGGAGGAGGAGCGGGCCGAGCTGGAGCAGCGGCTGGCCGCCGAGCACGAGAAGCTGGCCGGTGGGCTCGACCGGGCCCGGGAGCTGGGGGTCATCGACGAGGTGATCAAGCCCGCGGAGACGCGCGGCGCCATCGCCAAGCTCCTCGCCCAGGCCACGCCCGCCCGCGGCGCCCACGGCAACATCCCGCTGTAGCTCTTTGACGATCGGCCCCGCACCGAGCATCGGTGCGGGGCCGATCGCATGCTTCCCAAGAGGCCCCGCACCGGCGTGGGTGCGGGGCCTCTTGGGCGTGGCGTTCGCCCGTGGCGTGGGCAGGGTCAGACGGCGGCGTGGAGCCAGCGGACGGGCGCACCGTCGCCCGCGTACCGGAACGGCTCCAGCTCCTCGTCCCAGGGCCGTCCGAGCATCTTGTCCAGCTCGTCCTCCAGCACGCACCGCCCCTGCGCGGCCATCATCATCGCCGCCCGGAGCCGTTCCTCGGGGATCATGATGTCGCCCGCCGCGCCGATGACCGCGGTGAAGGCGCCGAGCGTCGGCGTGTAGGCGTGGCGGGACCCGTCCACTCCCGGTGACGCGTCCTCGGTGATCTCGAACCTGAGGCGCTGCCAGCCCATGAGCGAGGAAGCGATGGCCGCGGCGATGCCGGCGCGGCCGTCCCACTCCGCCTGGGCCCGCACGACGTTGGGCGCGGCGGGTTGCGGAGTCCACGTCAGATCCACGGGCACGCCAAGGACACCCGCGACTGCCCATTCGATATGAGGGCACAGCGCGGGCTGAGCCGAGTGGACGTAAAGGACGCCACGAGCAGACACCGGACCTCCCGTTTCGGTACGAGGTGCGCCTTCCCCAACGGCCTCGCCCCGGGATGATCACAAGTGACTAGGGAGAGACTACCGTCGGTCGCTATCCGGCACCAGAGGGGGGCCATACCAACTTGGTGCGGGAGTGGCATGTGACAGTTGGACCAGCGGGGAAACATACCGCCTCATGGACATCCAATCTGTCGGCGCGTCGCTCATCCGGCCTGGTCAGGTGCTGACCGACCGCGCGGCACTGTCGGCCGTCTCGCGCTGGACCCAGGCGGTCTCGGAGGCGGACGGCGTCTGCGTGATCCACCTGTCGCCCGGCGCCGACCCCTGCGAGATCACCGCCGAACTCCGCGAGCAGGGCCTGCGAGCGTCGCCGAACCACGTGTTCCGCGGCCAGCCTCTGTTCTTCGGTGGTCCCGCGTCCAGACCCTTTCCCACCCCTCCCATCGCCCACAAGCCGGGGCGGTCCCGCTCGGGCGTGGTCGTGGGGCTGCTCGACACCGGCATCGCCAAGCACCCGTGGTGGTCCGGCAGCGACTGGTACGGCGAGACCGCCCCCGAGTGCGCCGACGCGACGGAGGGCGCGCAGGCGGGGCACGGCACGTTCATCGCGGGCCTGCTGACCCGGCGGGCCCCGGGCGCGGAGCTGAGCGTGCACCGGGTGCTCGACGGCGACGGCATCGGCGACGAGGCGACCGTCGTCCGCGCCCTCCACCGCCTGCGCGAGCGCCCTCCGCAGGTGCTCAACCTCTCCTTCGGCGGCCACACCTACGACGACCGCCCGCCACCGCTGCTGTCAGACGCCATCGCCGCGCTGCCCGACACGGTGACCGTGGCCTGCGCCGGCAACACGGGGTCCGACCGGCCGTTCTGGCCGGCGGCGCTGCCCTCCGTGGTGGGCGTGGCCGCCGTGGACGCCGCGGAGGAACGGCGCGCCCCCTACTCCGGCTACGGCATCTGGGTGGACGCCTGCGCCCGCGGCGACTGGCTGACCAGCAGTTTCCTGGACGGCGGCGACTTCGCGGGATACGCGGCGTGGAGCGGCACGTCGTTCGCCACCGCCCTGGTGGCGGGGGCCGTCGCGGACGGGGCCAAGAGCGAGCCGGCCAAGGATGTCGCCAGACGGCTCTTCGAATCTGAGCGGGCCCGGCAAATTCCGGATCTGGGAGTTCTGATCCCGGCGAGTCTGTAGAGTTTACGCTCAGTCCTCAGCCAATCACGGGGAGGCATGATCGCCTACTCGTGCCGGACGGAAGGAGGCCGCGATGCGCGATTCAGCGGAGCTGCTCGCAGCGGCGGCCGAGGGCGACCGGACGGCCTGGGACGAGCTGGAGGCCAGGTTCGGGCCGCGTATGTGGGCGGTGGCCCGCGCGTGCGGCCTGAGCCCCTCCGACGCGGCGGACGCGGTCCAGGGTTCCTGGTTGCGCCTGCTGCAGCACCTCCCGAGCATCAGGGATCCGGCCGGGGTGGGGGCCTGGCTGGTGACGACCGTGCGCCGCGAAGCCCTCCTGCTGCTGCGCAAGGATCGTCCCGGGGTCTCCTCCTTCGAGGTCGTCGAAGACCCTGACCCGGAGTCCGCCGTCCTGGAGGCCGACGGCCGCCGCCTGCTCTGGAAGACGGTCTCCGACCTGCACGAGCCCTGCCGCTCACTCCTCCAGCTGGTCGCCGTCGACTTCGGCAACCAGCAGATGGCGTCACGGCTCGGACTGCCCGTAGGCAGCATCGGTCCGACCAAGGCCCGGTGCCTGGAAAAACTGCGCACTCTGATCTCAATACAGGAGACAGCGCAATGATCAACGACGAGTATTTCCTGGCAGCCCTCCGGTTGGCCTCCGGGAACGACCCGATCCCCGGCCAGGTGTCCGCCGCCGCGCGCGACGCCTACCGGCTCCGGGTCCCCGGGGCGGTGACGGCCGGCCCCACCGACCGCGGCGCCGCCAGCGGTGTACGCGATGACGAAGGCTCCCATCTGGTGCGCTTCGTCGTGGCGGGCCTCACCTTCGACCTGGAGATAACGATCGGCGACGGGCTCATCGACGTGGCGGGACACGTCTCCCCGTACCCGGGGGAGGGCGCGCTCATCGATGTGCGCACTCCCCATCTGACGCTCACCCGGCGGATCGCCGGCTCCGGCGACTTCGCCGCCACCGGCCTGCCGCCGGGCTGGCTGAGCGTGGTCTGCCACCGCCCCGGCCACAAGCCCGTTCAGACGCGATGGGTGCGCATCCGGCCCTGACGTGACCTGATCCCCTTGTCGACCAGCCGAGAGAGCCACGTCGCCTCTCTCGGCCGTTTCCGTTCCAAGGCAGCGAGTCTCCATCCCAAGGCACCCGATATGAGCGCAACACCAGAGCGACCAGACGACCGAGATCCACTCGTCGTGGCGGCCGAGGCCGCTGTCATGCGCTCCCTGGTCGATCCCGACCACGCCCTTCGCGCCGGCCGTACCGTGCTCTCCACGGCCCGCCGCGTCCGCGACCCCGAGGCCGAGGCCGTCGCGCACAGGGCCATCGCGCTGGCCGCCCGCGAGCTCGGCGACCTGCGCAGCGCCGATCACCACCTCCGCGAGGCCATCGCCACTCCGGGCGCCCCGCCGGAGCGCATCGCCCAGGCCAGGCTCTCCCTCGTCACCGTACGCACCGAGCTCGGCCACCCGCTCCAGGCCCTGCGCGTGGCCGCCCTGGCCTGGGCCCACCTCTCGCCGCTCGACCGCGCCAAGCTCGACACCCAGCGCGCGGTCGCGCTGGCCCGCCTCGGCCGCCACCAGGAGGCCATCGCCGCCTGCGACCGCGCGCTGCGGGCTCTCGTGACCGCTCCCGGCACCATCGACGACCGCAGGTTCCTGGCGGGCGGGCTGCTCAACCGCGGTCTCGTCCACTCCTACCGCGGCGACTGGGACGCCGCCATGCGCGACCTCACCGCCTGCCTGGAGATCTCCCGGCACTCGGGGCTGCGGCACCTGGCCCGCCTGTCCGCCGCGAACCTGCCCTTCCTCGCGGTACGGCGGGGCGACATCGCGGGGGCGTTCAAGCTCTACCGCGAGGCCGAGGACACCCTGTTCGGCTTCCCCGAGCGGCTGGCCACGATGCGGGCGGACTTCGCCGGCGCCCTGCTGGCGGCCCATCTGCCGGGCGAGGCCAGGGCCATGCTGAGCCTGGCCGTACCCGATCTCGAGGTGTCGGGGGCGCACGTGGCGCTGGCCGAGGCCCGGCTGAAGCTGGCGCAGGTGGAGCTGCTGACCGGCGACCCGCGCCGGGCGCTGGAGGTGGCCGAGCAGGCGGCCGGCGAGTTGGCCGCGCAGGACCGGACGTCTTGGCTGCCGCTGGCCAGGGAGGTCGTCCTGCGGGCCCGGCTGACGCTCGAACCCGTCACGCCCGCCCTGGTCGCCGACCTGGTCGCGTGCGCGGACGAGCTGGAGGACGGCCTGGCGCACCTGGCGGGCGCGGCCGCGCTGCGGCTGGTGGCGGCCGAGGCGGCGCTGGCCGTGGACGACCATCCGACGGCCTCGGCGCAGCTGGCCCTCCTCACCGAGCACGCCGAACGCGAGGAGCCGTTCCCGCCGATCGGCACCCGGCTCACCCCGCTGGACTCCGAGCCCGCGCGGGAGGCGGAGATCCCGGTGCCGGTGCGCCAGCACGCGCTCGCCCTGGAGGCGTCGCTGCAGGAGGACGCCACGGGGGCCTTCCGGGCGGTCCGCGTCGGGCTGTCGGAGGTGAGCGAGCGGGTGGAGACGTTCGACGATCCCTCGCTGCGCGCCCACGCGGCCAGGGCCGGGGAGCGGCTGGCGGGGTTCGGGCTGGGGCTGGCGGTGCGGGGCGGGTCCGCCGGGGAGGTGTTCGAGTTCGCGGAGCGGTGGCGGGCGGTGGCCGCGCCCTCGCACGCGTGCTCGCTGGTGGATCCCGAACGGGTGCGGGCGGAGCTGGGGTGCGGGGCGCTGGTGGAGTTCGTGGCGGACGGGGACGCGCTGCTGGCCGTGCTCGTCACCGGGGAACGGGTGACGCTGCGGCGGGTGGGAGACGCTCGGCAGGTCAAGGAGGCGATCGTCCGGCTCCGTCACGCGCTGCGCCGCCAGTGCTCCGGGGCGCAGCGTCCTCGCTGCGACCTGGAGAGCGTCGAGGTGGCGGCCCTGGAGGTCGAAGGGCTGCTGCTGCGTCCGCTCCTCGCCGAGCTGGGAGACGGGCCGCTGGTGGTGGTGCCGGTGGACGCCCTGCACACGCTGCCGTGGGGAGCGCTGCCGTGCCTGCGCGAACGCCCGGTCAACGTGGTCGCCAGCGCGGCCGGCTGGGTGCGGGCCCGGGAGCTCGCCCGCGCC
>NZ_JBSFTC010000139.1:0-28440 GCF_053590415.1 Nonomuraea sp. NPDC003201 | reverse complement strand
GCCGCCGAGGGAGCCTGCGTCGGCGTCCTGGACCTGCGCGCGGCAGGCGCGAAGTCCACCGCGGCCGCCATCCGCGCCCGCGGCGGCACGGCCATGGCCCTGACCTGCGACGTCTCCGACGAGAAGCAGGTGGAGGAGGCGGTCGCGGCCCTGGTGACGTCGTTCGGCCGGGTGGACGTCCTGCACTCCAACGCCGCCGCGCTCGACGCCGCCGTCTACGGCCGGGACCGGGATCTCGACTCGCTCGACGTCGAGGTCTGGGACCGCACGATGGAGGTCAACCTGCGCGGCGCCATGCTCATGGTCAAGCACACGGTGCCCGCCATGCCGGACGGCGGCGCCATCGTCCTCATGTCGTCGGTGTCCGCCCTGGTCGGGGACGAGGTTCACGCCGCGTACGGGGCCTCGAAGGCGGCCCTGATCGGCTTCACCCGTTACGTGGCCACGATGTACGGCTCCCGCGGCGTCCGCTGCAACGCCGTCGCCCCCGCCCTCGTCCTCACCCAGGCCGCCCAGCGGGCCCTGAGCCAGGGGCAGCTCGCCGACAAGGCCGCCGAACGGCTCCTGCCGTGGCCGTGCACCCCCGACGACGTCGCGAACCTGGTGTGCTTCCTCGCCTCCGACGAGGCCCGCTGCATCACCGGACAGACCCTGACCATCGACTCCGGCACCCTGGCCCACCGCCCGCAGCATGCTGTCCAACGCTGGCGCGACCTGAACGACGGGCCCCACTGACGCCGATGGGCGGGCGCCGCGCGGGGCACCCGCCCATCGAGCCACCGGCCGTCATGCCGGTGGTATGGGAAGATCCTCCCCATACGTGCGGTGAACAGGGGAGGTCTCATGGAGCCGGTGGCGGTCGGGCTGATCGGAGCGGGCCCGTGGGCCGAGATGGCGCACGCGCCGATGCTGTCCAAGGGGCCGCACACGCGGCTGGCCGGGGTGTGGGCCCGCCGTCCCGAGGCGGCCGCCCGGCTCGGAGCGCCGGTGTTCGAGCGCGTCGAGGAGCTGTTCGACGCCTGCGAGGCCGTGGCGTTCTGCGTGCCGCCCGCCGTTCAGGCCGAGCTCGGCGTCCGTGCCGCCCGCGCGGGCAAGGCGCTGCTGCTGGAGAAGCCGCTCGCGGACACGCTGGACGGCGCGCGGCGCCTGGCCGAGGCCGTCGCGGAGGCGGGCGTCGCCTCCCAGCTGGTGCTCACCCTGCGGTACGCCCCCCAGGCCCGCGCCTTCCTGGCCCGGTGCCGCGAGATCCAGCCGTTCGGCGGCCACGCCGCGAACATCTCCGGCACCCTCCTCGGCGACCACCCCTTCGCAACCCCCTGGCGGCTGGCGCGCGGCGTGCTGCTCGACGTCGGCCCGCACGTGATCGACCTGCTGGGCGCCGCGCTCGGCCCGGTGACCGGCGTGCGCGCGCACGGCGACCCGCTCGGCTGGACCGGCCTGCTGCTCGAGCACGAGGGCGGCGCGGTCTCCGAGGCGTCGCTGTGCATGGCCGCGGTCGGCGACCTGCCGCCCTCGACGTTCGCCGTGTACGGCCGCACCGGCAGCGCCGTGCTCCCGCACTTCGACGACGACCCCCTGGACACCATCGCCGAGGAGTTCGCCGGAACCGTGCGGAACGGCGGTGGCCACCCGCTCGACGCCGCCCACGGGCTCAGGCTCCAGGAGATCATCGCCGAGGCGGAGTCCCAACTGACCCCTTGACGCCGCGGGCATCCGGAGGATTGATAGCGTTTGTCCGATGCGCAGGGTCGCAGCGAAGTCCGGTGCGAGTCCGGCGCTGTCCCGCAACTGTCATAGCCAGGTCGCCTGCCTCTGCGCTGACGTCATCAACCCTCGTGGAAAAGGGTGATCCGTCGCTCAAACGCGGGTCTCTCGGTTCCGACAGTGAAAGGACTACTCGTGAGGCCCCGACGTACGGCCCTCGCGGGCGCGCTGCTGGGAACGCTGATCCTGGCCGGATGCGGCCAGACCGGCACCACAGCCACCCCGTCCGCCGCCCCCAGCGCTTCCTCCGCCCCTGCCTCCGCCCCCGCCTCCTCCTCCGCGCCTGACTCCGGGGCGGGCTTCCCCGTCACCGTCGAGGCGGGCAACGGCAAGGTCACCCTCGCCAAGAAGCCCGAGCGGATCGTCTCCCTCTCGGCCACCCACACCGAGACGCTCTTCGCCATCGGCGCGGGCCCCCAGGTCGTCGCCGTGGACGACCAGTCGAACTACCCGGCCGAGGCCCCCAAGACCGACCTGTCCGGCTTCAAGCCGAACGTCGAGGCCATCGTCGCCCAGAAGCCCGACCTGGTCATCGTCTCCAACGACATCGACCAGATCGTCGCCGAGCTGGGCAAGGTGAACGTGCCCGTCCTGCTCGAACCCGCCGCCACCAAGCTCGACGAGGCGTACGAGGAGATCGCCGAGATCGGCGCGGCCACCGGCAACCAGGCCAAGGCCGACGAGGTCGTCTCCGGCATGAAGACGGCCATGGACAAGCTGGCCGCCGAGGCGCCCAAGGACAAGAAGCTCACCTACTACCACGAGCTCGACCAGACGCCGTACGCGGCGACGTCCCAGACGTTCATCGGCCAGGTCTACGGCCTGTTCGGCCTCACCAACATCGCGGACAAGGCGCCCGACCAGGCGGGCGGCTATCCGAAGCTGTCGGCCGAGTTCGTGGCCCAGGCGGACCCCGACATGATCTTCCTCGGCGACGTCAAGTGCTGCCAGCAGAGCAAGGACACCCTGGCCAAGCGGCCGGGCTGGAAGGGCCTGTCGGCCATCAAGAACGACCAGGTGATCCAGCTCGACGACGACCTGGCCTCCCGCTGGGGGCCGCGCGTCGTCCAGCTCGCCGAGTCCATCGGCGCCGCGGTCGCCAAGGCCGGGGCCAAGAGCTGACCATGGCGGCGCAGGCCGGCCCGTCGAGGGCCAGACCACTCTGGATCGCGTGCGCCCTGGGCGTGCTGGCCGTCTGCATGATCGCCGGGCTGCTGGACGGGGCGGCCGACATCTCACCCTGGCAGGTGGTGCTCCAGGCCGTGGACTGGCTGCCGTTCGTGCACGTGGACTCCGGGCTCGCGCCGGTCGAGCAGGGGCTGCTGTTCGAGCTGCGGCTGCCGCGGGTGCTGGTGGCCGCGGTGGTCGGAGGGCTGCTGGCCATGGCGGGGGCGGGGTACCAGGGCGTGTTCCGCAACCCGCTCGCCGACCCGTACCTGCTGGGCGCCGCGGCCGGGGCAGGCCTGGCGACGACCGTGGCCATCGTGCTGCTGCCGGAGTCGGGCGCGAGCATCCCCGTCGCGGCCTTCCTCGGGGCCGTGGGCGGGGTGTTCCTCGCGTACACGCTCGGCAACACCGCCGGGCGCTCCGGCGGCACCGCGACGCTGGTGCTGGCCGGGGTGGCGGTCACCTCGTTCCTGACCGCGATCCAGACGTTCATCCAGCAGTTCAAGGTCGAGGAGCTGCAGCGCGTCTACTCGTGGATCCTCGGCGACGTCGGCGGCGGATGGGACCAGTTCTGGCTGGTGCTGCCGTACGCCGCCGTCTCGGCCGTGCTGCTCCTGCTGCACGGGCGGATGCTCGACGTGCTGTCCGTGGGCGACGAGGAGGCCACCAGCCTCGGCGTGCGGGCGGCCAGGGTGCGCCTCACCGTGCTGCTGGCCGCCTCCCTGGCCACCGCGGCGGCCGTGGCGGTGAGCGGGCTGATCGGGTTCGTGGGCATCGTCATCCCGCACATCGTGCGGCGGCTGGCGGGCGGCTCGTACCGGATCGTCCTGCCGCTGTCGCTGATCGGCGGCGGGGCGTTCCTGGTGCTGGCCGACCTCATCGCGCGTACGGTGATCGCGCCCGCCGAGCTGCCGATCGGAGTGGTGACCATGTTCGTGGGGGCGCCGTTCTTCGTCGGTGTCCTGCGCATGACGAGGCGGACGGCGACGTGATCAGCACCCAGGCGCTGTCGGTACGGCTCGGCGACCGCGAGGTCGTGTCCGATGTCTCGCTCCAGGCGCGCCGCGGCGAGTGGCTGGCGATCATCGGGCCCAACGGGGCGGGCAAGTCCACCCTGCTCAAGGCCGTCATGGGTCTCGTCGCGCACCGGGGCGAGGTCACGCTGGACTCCCGTCCGGCGGCCCGGCTCAAGCCCCGCGAACGTGCCCGCCTGCTGGCCTACGCCCCCCAGACCCCCGCCCTGCCGCCCGACATGACGGTCTTCGACTACGCGCTGCTCGGGCGCACCCCGTACATTCCCTACCTGGGCAGGGAGAGCGCGCACGACCGGGAGGTCACCGCCGGCGTGCTCGAACGGCTCGACCTGACCGCGCTCGCCATGCGGCGCGCGGGGGAGCTGTCCGGCGGCGAGCGCCAGCGCGTGGTGCTGGCCAGGGCGCTCGCCCAGGAGGCGCCCGTCCTGCTGCTGGACGAGCCCACGACGGCCCTCGACCTCGGGCACCAGCAGCAGGTGCTGGAGCTGGTGGACCGGCTGCGGCGGGCGGACGGCCTGACCGTCGTCACCACCCTGCACGACCTGACCGTCGCCGGCCTCTACGCCGACTCCCTGCTCCTGCTGGCCGACGGGCGCGCGGTGGCCTCCGGCAAGCCCGCCCAGGTGCTCACCGAGCCGTTGGTGGGACGGCACTTCGACGCCCATGTCAAGATCGAGCCGGGGCCGGACGGCCGGCCCGTCGTGCACCTCGTCAGGGGAGGGCCATGAAGCTCACATATCGGGTGGAGGACGGGGCGCGGCTGGGAGCGCTGCTGTGGGAGTTCGGGCCGGGCTGGCGGATGATCTCCTCCGCGCTGCTCGGCGGCGGGATCGGCCCGCGCGAGTGGGTGCTGAACGCGCAGGTGGTGGCCGGGTATTCACGGATGGACCCGGTCGACCACCTGCTGTCGTTAGGTCCGGCGGGCGACGGCGTCGGCATGCTGACCGCCGCCGCCGTCGACCGCTGCGTCCGGGCCTCGGACGGCGGCGTGGAGGCGTACGCGACCGTCGGCCTCCGCGTCCCGACCTGGGCCGCCACGCCGGAGGGGAGCACGGACCCGGAGCTGGCGCCGATGCGGGTGGGGACCATCAACATCGTGACCGTGCTGCCGGTGGCCATGACGGACGCGGCCCTGGTCAACGCGGTGATGACGGTCACGGAGGCGAAGTCCCAGGCGCTGATCGAGGCGGGCTTCCCCTGCACGGGCACGGCCTCGGACGCGGTCTGTGTGGCCGCGCCGGCGGACGGGCCCGCGGAGCTGTTCGGCGGGCCGCGCTCGGAGTGGGGCGCTCGCGCGGCCCGCGCCGTCCACGCGGCGGTCCGCCAGGGCGCCGAAGCGTGGCGACCTCGTGACTTCTAGTGACGGAATTTGGGCAAGTAGCATGTGGGCAAGGGCGAGCTTCCCGATACTGGGTGGGTGACCGCAATGGCGACGATCGAACCGGTGGGGCGCACGGCATTTCCCAGTGCGCCGTTCACTGTGGACGACCTGCTCGAGTTCCCCGACGACGGGAATCGTTACGAGCTCTTCAACGGGAGCCTTGTAGTCAGCCCTGCCCCCAGCCTCCTACACCAGGACGCGATCTTCCTTCTGCAGACGATTCTGCACCAAGCTGCGCCGCCACATCTGAAGGTGTATTCGACCGTCAATGTGCGCCCGTCCGACAAGGACCTCTACATCCCCGATCTCGTCGTGGTGCCGAGGGATAGAGCCAAGGCTGTGAAACTCATGCTCGCGCCCAGCGACGTGCTACTGGCCGTGGAGGTGGTTAGCCCGAGCACCAGGCTGCACGACAGGGGGACCAAAGCAGCCGCGTATGCAGCGGCGGGCATTCCCATCTACTGGCGCATCGAACCTTTCGAGGGACCGACGCTCTACATCCACGAACTCGTGGATGGCTCCTACAAAGAACCCACTGCCCACAAGGCCGGGACCACGGTCAATCTGTCGTCGCCCTACCCTGTCAGCTTCGATCCCGCCGACTTGATCGACGACTGAGCCTCGAACCCGTAATCCTCGGCCGCCCCTTGTGGAGTGATGCGGCCCGCTTCCAGGTCGGCCAGGATCGCCTCGGGGTCGCGTTCGGCGGGTGGGCCGAGGCCGGCGCCGCCCGTCGTCTCCACGATGAACGCCTCCCCGGCAACAAACCGTACATTGTTGACCTTGGACGCCAGCCGTTCCACCGTCCCGTCCAGGTGGCGCCTGAAGAAGCCGCCGAGCCGCCCCGGCTGCCCGCCGGCACGGCCCAAGGGCGGGAGGCGGAGGCGGTCGCCGCGGGTGGTGACGTGGCAGTCGGCCAGGAAACGGTAGACCGTGCGCGAGCCCAGCCCGCCGCGGAAGCGGCCGGGGCCACCCGAGTCCGGGATGGTCTCGACGGACTCGACGATCAGCGGGCAGCGGCTCTCCACCGGCTCCGCCTGCGGGACCGAGTTGCGGCCGATGCCGAAGTGCACGCCCGTGGCGTCCGGGCCGTCCAGGCCCCGGCGGGCGCCCACGCCGCCGAAGTCGTAGGAGAGGTGGATCCAGTACGGCGCCCCGACGGCGGCGATCGAGAACGGCTGCAGGATCCCGCTGGGGGCGATGGCACGCTCGGGGACGGCGTCGGACATGGCCTGGAAGACGGCCTCCATGGCGGCGTAGATCGGGACGTACCGGCCGCCGCACGGGTAGGGGGAGCGGGCGTTGAGCAGGGAGCCCTCGGGGAGGCGTACGTCGATGGCGCGCAGGCAGCCGTCGTTCATGGGGATCGTGGGGTCGAGGAAGCAGCGGACGGCGAAGACGGCGGCGGCGAGGGACTGCGAGGCCGAGGCGTTGATCGCGGCGGGGACCTGCGGGCCGGTGCCCGCGAAGTCCAGCACGGCTCGTTCGTCGCCGAGGATGACGGCGACCCGGATTTCATGCGATTTTTCGGGATTTATGCCGTCATCGTCGATCGGGTACGTTGCCTCGAACCGGCCCGCCGGCAGCTCGGCCAGCGCCGCGCGGGTCCTGGCGTCGGTGTAGTCCAGGTAGTCGTCGACGCCCGCGCTCAGGCCTTCCGCGCCGTACTCGCCGACCAGGGTCTCCAGCCGGGCGGCGGCCACCGCCGTCCCGGCCACCAGGGCCCGCACGTCGCCCATGACCTTGTCGGGGGTACGGCTGTTGGCCCGCAGGATGGCCTCCACGGTCGGATCCAGGCCCTCCTCGGTGGCCAGGCGTACCGGGGGGAGCTGGAGGCCCTCCAGGAAGATGTCCGTCGCCAGCGGGGCCATGCCGCCCGCCGAGAGGCCGCCCAGGTCGGAGACGTGGATCATGGTGGCGGTGAAGTACGCGGGGGCCCGGCCGACGAAGACCGGGCGGTAGACGAGCAGGTCGTTGGTGTGCACGCCGCCCCGGTAGGCGTCGTTGAGCACGTACACGTCGCCCGGGCTCATCCGGTCCGCGGGGATGTCCTTGAGGAGCTCGGGGAGCGCCACCTTGAGCGCCATGCTGTTCATGAGGGTGGTGGCCATGGACTGGGCGATCAGGCGGCCCCGGGCGTCGAGGACGGCGGCCGAGGCGTCGGAGCCCTCCACGATGAACGTCGAGTACGCGGAGCGGACCACCACGATGCTGGCCTCTTCCGCCGCGACGACGAGCGCGTTCCTGAGCACCTCGGCGGTCAGGAGGTCCGGCATGTCGTGCTCCTGGTGAGGTGGACGGCGCGGGGCTCGGCGAGGGTGGCGGTCCAGCCGGGCGGGACGACGATCGTGGACTCGGCGTCCTCGATGATCGCGGGGCCGTGGAGCGGGCTGTCGGCCATGGTGTCCCTGGTGTGGACGGGGACTTCGGCGTAGCCACCGGCCTCCGGGAAGTACGCCCGCCTCGCCCGGGGCACGGCCGCTGCCACCCCATCTCCTGTTGTCCCCTCCCCGGCCGCCCTGTCCCCGGCCGCCCTGTCCCCGGCTGCCCCGTTCCTGGCCGCCCCGCTCGGTGCCGTACTGCTCCCGACCGCCGCACGCGTTGCGCCGGGCTCCGCCGTACCACGTCTCGCCGCACCGGCGCCGAAGGTGTGCGGGTCGGTGGAGGACGTGCTGTCCTTCGGGCCGGAGCCGGAGCCGGAGCCGGAGCCGGGGTTGGGGTTGGGGTCGGGGGGTGGGGAGGTGGGGGCGGTGAGGTGGATGCGGTAGCTGACCAGTTCGATCTCGCCCCGTTGCGCGATCCCGTACACCTCCTCGTACCGTGCGAAGAAGCGGGACGCCAGCACCTCCCGGGAGGACGTCCACGCCACGGTCAGGTCGTGGGACTGGCCCTTGAAGCGGACGTCCACCGACCGTGACACCAGCACCCCGGGGTCCGAGAGTGAGACGCCCAGGTCGGCGGCGGCGTCGGTGGCCAGGGAGGTGAAGACGGCGGAGGGGTCGGGGGCGTCCAGGCGGGACAGGACGCGGTCCGTGGAGAGGGCCCCGGTGAGGAGTCCGGCCGCCGAGGCGACGCCGCAGTGCGCGGGCACCACCACCGTCCCGATCCCGAAGCGCTCCGCGACCCGGGCCGCGTGCATGGGCCCGGCGCCGCCGAAGGCGACCAGGGCGAAGCCGCGCGGGTCGATGCCGCGCTGCACCGTCACCACGTGCACCGCCGACGCCATCGAGGCGCTGACGATCTCGTGCACGGCGTACGCGGCCTCCTCCCGGGAGACCTCGAGCGGCGAGGCCAGCCGGTCGAGGGCTTTGGCGGCCAGGTCCGGGGTCAGGGGGAGCGAAGCGGAGGAGAGGTAGCCGAGGACCAGGTTCGCGTCCGTGACCGTGGGCTCGGAGCCGCCCAGACCGTAACAGGCGGGCCCGGGGGAGGAGCCCGCTGAGTGCGGGCCGACGCGGAGCGCGCCGGCCGCGTCGAGCCAGGCGACGCTGCCCCCGCCCGCCCCCACCTCCGCCAGGTCGATGGCCGGCGTCTTGATGGGCACGCCCGTGCCGGCCCGGCGGCCGCCGAAGCTGCCCTTGCCACCGACGTGGAACTCGTTCGTGATCTCGGGCTTCCCGCCGCGTACGACGCAGGCCTTGGCGGTCGTCCCGCCCATGTCGAACGAGATCACGTCGGGGAACCCGGTCCCGGCCGCCGCCAGCACCCCCGCCGCCGGGCCCGACTCGATCGTGGCCACCGCGCGCCGGGCGGCCAGCTCGGCGGAGATCACACCACCGCTCGACTCCATGACGTGGACGGGCGCGCGGATCCCGATCTCAGCCAGCCGCTCCCGGAGCTGCGAAAGGTACGAAGCCATCAATGGACCGATATATGCGGACATGATGGTGGTGGTGGCGCGCTCGTACTCGCGGATCTCCGGCCAGATCTCCGACGACGTCACCACGTCCGGGATCGACTCCCGCAGGAGTTCGGCGACCTGCCGCTCGTGGGCCGGGTTGGCGTACGAGTGCAGCAGGCAGACCGCCGCCGACGTGATGCCGCGGGCCGTGATCGCCGCGGCGGCCCGGCGTACGGAATCGAGGTCCAGCGGCGTCAGCACCGCGCCGCGCGCCGAGACGCGTTCCACCACCTCGAAGCAGTCGCCCGCGGCCACCGGCGGAGGCGGCGGCGAGAAGCGCAGATCGTAGCGGTCCTCCTCGACCCGCGCGTAGCGCCCGAGCGGGACGGCGGCGCGAAAGCCCTGGGTGGTGACAAAAGCCACCCGGACCCCCTTGCGTTCGAGCACCGCGTTGGTGGCCAGCGTCGTCGCGTGGACGACCCGCGTGACCTGCGCGGGGTCGCGGTCGCCGAGCGCGTGCGTAACGCCGGCCACGATGCCCGCGATGGGGTCGTAGTGGGTGCTCAAACATTTGGCCACGGCAATCGCGCCGAACGTGCCTCCAAGGACCACATCGGTGAAGGTGCCTCCGACATCTACGCCGATCGTGTAGCCCACCCAGGTACGTTATTCCCCCGAGCAAGCGCTTGTCTACGTGGCGGTCTATTGACTTACAGCATGCGATTGGGACCCTGGTCCTAGACCTGCGTTGGGAGCGGAGATGGCGCGCCTCACAGCCCTTGCCGGTGGCGTCGCGACGGCACTGGTGCTGATCGCGATGCCGGCCGCGGCTCACGAACACCCGAGCGGGATCACCGACCTGGTGACCCCCGCCGTGGTGCGACTGGAAGCCGTGTCTCATGTGGAGATCACCCTGCTCGACCACATCGGCGAGCTCAAACATGTGGAGCGGTCCTACGACATCCCGTTCGCCGCGGGCACGGGGACCGTCGTCAACCCCGACGGCACGATCATCGCGCTCAGGCGCCTGGCCGTGAACCCCAACGACGTCGCGATCTACGCGGCGAACAAGGTCTTCGCCGAGCACCACAAGGTGAAGATCCCCCTCGACTACGAGAAGCACAAGCTCAAGGACGACCTCCTCAACCACCACCTGGCGGAGTGCTACCCGCCGAAGACCGACACCGCCACCTGCATCATCAACGTGACCACCGAGATCACGGCCTATCCCAACGTGTCGCCGCCGACCCCCAACGGCATCAAGGTCAAGTGCATCAAGGCCGGCCCGACGCCCGACAGCCCCGCCGTGCTGGTGCCGGTGACCCCCATGACCGGAGGCGTCGGCATGCCCACCGCGCCGCTCGCCGACCAGGTGCCCGAGCAGGAGGGAGCGCCCACCAACGTGGCGGGCTTCCTCGGCCGGCCGGGCCCGAAGGTCCTGGAGACCGTCGAGATCGCCCACCTGGGCAAGGGCGGCGCGGGAGGTGCGGGCGGTGACAACGGCAGGCCGTTCGCCGACCCGGAGAAGAAGGTGGACGAGCCGGTCAAGCTGGGCGGCCTGGCCGACCAGGGACTCATCGGCGCCCCCGTGATCGGCGACAAGAACGGCCACGTCATCGGCCTGCTGGTGGGCGGTGGCAAAGAGGGCAGGATGATCGGCGTCAGGGAGATCAACGGCATCCTGGCCGCCGCCAAGGTGGCGCCGCGCAGAGGCGCGATCGACACGGCGTTCGAGGCGGCGCTGACCCGCTATCACACCAAGTACTACACGGAGGCCGCGCCGGGCTTCCAGCGGGTGCTGGAGCTCTATCCGGGCAACGTGGTGGCCGCCAAGCTGCTGAAGACCTCGCTGGAGAAACGGGGCGGGCCGGAGGACCAGGGCACGAAACAGGTGGCGGCCACGACCACCCGGTCGACCCCGCTGTGGCCGTTCATCGTGGCGGCCGGAATCCTTTTCATGGCGGCCGCGGGCGGGGCGTATCTGCTGTGGCGCCGCCGTGCTCCTGAAAAGGTGACAGAGCCGCCAGAACCACCGGGGACGGCCGCGCCACCGCTCGACGACGGGGCCAACCAGACCGTGGTCGTACGGCGGTCGCAGGCGTTCCCCATGGTCCCGCAGCAACAACAGCAGGTGATGACCGCGCCGAACCCGGCGATCAAGTACTGCACCTCGTGCGGCATGCGACTCGGGCCCGCGCATCGCTTCTGCGGTTACTGCGGCCACCCCATCGAGACGTGATGCCATTGAACGAAAGATCGCTCATCGGCCAGGAGGTGGCCGGGTACTACATCGAGGACATCGTCGGCAAGGGCGGCATGGCCGTGGTCTACCTTGCGCTCGACCCCCGGTTGAGCCGCCGGGTGGCGCTGAAGATCCTCAATCCGGTGCTCAGCGTCGACGACCGGTTCAGGCAGCGGTTCATCCTGGAGTCCAGAACGGTCGCCAGCATCGAGCACCCCAACATCATCCCGATCTACGAGGCCAACGCGGACGCCGACGGCGTCCTCTACATCGCCATGCGCTACGTCGACGGGCTCGACCTGCGCCGGCTCATCTACGACCGCGGGCCGCTGCCGATCGCCCAGGCGAACCAGGTCTTCGCCCAGGTCGCCGCCGCCCTCGACGCCGCGCACGCGCACGACCTGATCCACCGCGACGTCAAACCGGCCAACATCCTGATGGCCGGCGACCACGTCTACCTCACCGACTTCGGCATCACCAAGCACCGCTCGTCGATCTCCGGGCTGACCCAGACCGACCAGTTCATCGGCACGCCCCGCTACATGTCGCCCGAGCAGATCAACAAGGAGCACATCGACGGCCGCGCCGACCAGTACGCGCTGGCCTGCGTGGTCTACGAGGGGCTGTCGGCGCGGCTGCCGTTCCAGCGTGAGAACGACATCGCGCTGCTCTGGGCCCACCTGGCCGAGCAGCCGACGCCGCTGTCGCAGCTCAGGCCCGACCTGCCCGCGCAGATCGACGCCGTGATGATGAGGGCGCTGGCCAAGGCGCCCGAGCAGCGCTACGCCACCTGTACGGAGTTCGTGACCGCGCTGCGTGACACGATCAGCGGGCACCAGCCCGATCCCATGAGCGGCCCCACCAGCGGGCCCCACCTCGTGCCCCGCCAGGGTCCCCCCTCCGGGCCGCACCCGGCCCCGTACCCCGCGCCCGTCCCAGGACCCACGACGGGCCCCACGACCGGTCCCCCGACCGGCCCCGCCTCCGGGCCCACCTCAGGCCCGCGCCCCGTGCCCGTCCTGGGGCCCCCGTTCACGCCGATCGGGTCGGACCGGGCCCCCGCGCCCCCCACGCATCCGACCGCGCCCAAGAAACGCCCGGGACGCGTCCCGATCGTGGCCGCCACGCTGGTCGCCGCCGTGGCGGCCCTCGCGCTCGTCGCCATGATCATCATGAACCACCGCGGCGACACCTGGTCCCGCTACAAGACCAGCGCCGCCGCGCCGCTCACGTTCGAGTACCCGGGCGACTGGACCGTGCGCACCCACCAGGACCTGTTCGCGGTGGTCTCGCCGCACGCCCAGGAGTTCGAGTCCCTGTTCGTGGCCGGCCCCGGCGCGGACTGGTCGGCGATCTCCCAGGTCGTCGAGGACGACCCCGACTCCGCCTCGGGCGTCTACGTCCAGGTCTCCGACACCCTCGACGCCGGCGGCAACTCCGAGCAGATGAAGGCCAAGATGGAGGCCCTGCTGCCCGGCCAGGTCGACGTCGGCAAACCCGTGCCGGACCAGGCCGGCACCAGCCCCGCCACCCGCTTCGACGGCTCCCTGCACGACCCCGCGTCCGGCACCAGGCTGGGCTTCGTCAGCTACGTGATCGACCGCCAGCCCAAGACCATGCTCGTGATGTACTTCTGCGCCAAGGCCACGTGCGACGACGCCACCCAGACCCGCATCCGGCAGAGCGTCCATGTGTCATGACTTGTGACTCACTTGCGTGCGGCTTGGCCTGGGTGTTCAAGCGGTGTTCAAGGTGGGGGCCCGGCGTCTACCCTCCGGCTTGTGGGCATTCGTATAGTCATCGCCGACGATCAGGCGATGGTCAGGGCCGGGCTGCGCATGGTCGTCGACAGCGACCCCGGCATGGAGGTGGTCGGGGAGGCGTCCGACGGGCGTGAGGCCGTCGCCGTGGTCAGGCGTACGCGGCCGGACATCGTGCTCATGGACATCTCGATGCCCCGGCTCGACGGGCTGGCCGCGGCCAAGGAGTTGCTGGACGACCCGTCGCCGCCCAAGGTCATCACGCTGACCACGTTCGACACCGACGAGAACCTCTACGCCGCGCTGCGCGCCGGCACCAGCGGGTTCCTGCTGAAGGTGTCGCCGCCGGAGCAGCTCCTGGAGGCGATCAGGGTGGTGCACGCGGGTGACGCGCTGCTCGACCCGGCCGTGACGAGCCGGGTGATCGCCACGTTCGCGGGCCGGGCCGAGCCGACGCCCTCGCCCCGGCTGGCGGAGCTGACGCCGCGCGAGCTGGAGGTGCTGCGGCTGCTGGCGCGCGGCCTCACCAACGCGGAGATCGCCGGGGAGCTGTACGTGGGGGAGGCCACGGTCAAGACGCACGTGGCGCGGGTGCTGATGAAGCTGTCGCTGCGCGACCGGGCGCAGGCCGTGGTCTTCGCGTACGAGACCGGGGTGGTCCGGCCAGGCGCCGCCTGAGGGTTTGGCGGTACATGGAGCATCATGTGTATATTTTCCGTCAGAAGGCGGTAGATACAGGAGATATTTCATGCAAGCATTCCCTCGGGTGCTGTTCGACGAGGCTCACAGCGAGTCGTGGACCGTCCGGCGCGAGGTGGCCGAGGCCATCAACCCCGCCCATCCCGACGACAACAGCTACGCCCGCGCGGCCGGGCTGCTCCGGCACCTGGGGCACACGGTCGGCGCCCACACGTCCGGCGCGCTCACGCCCGAGACGCTCGCCGAGCAGGACGTCCTGGTGATCGCGCACCCGTCGGGAGAGCGGTGGGAACGTACCATCGGGCAGGGCAGCCCCGTCTTCACCGCCGCTGAGCTGGACGCGATCGAGTCCTTCGTCGCCGACGGCGGCGGGCTGGTGGTGCTGGCCGAGGAGGAGCAGGACAAGTACGGCAACAACCTGCGTGAGCTGCTCGGGCGGTTCGGGGTGGGCGTGGCGCACACCACCGTGCGCGACCCGAAGAACGCGCACCGGGACGTGGCCACCTGGGTGCTCGCCGAGCCCGCCACCACCTCCGGCCTGCTCGCCGGGGTCCGTACGGCCTGCTTCTACCGCACCGGCGTCCTCACGATGGCGAGTGAGGGTGCGGGCGAGGGTGAGGTGCTGTTCGCGACCTCGCCGACCGCCGACCCGGCGGGCGCGCCGCTGGCCGCCGCCGTCCGGTACGGCAAGGGGCGCGTGGTCGCGTTCGCCGACTCCGACCTCTTCGGCGACGACTCCATCGAGGACTACGACCACCGGCGCCTCTGGGGGAACGTGGTCACCTGGGCCGCCCGCGTCCCGGACGCCGGCGGCGCCGCCGGGTCGCGCGACAAGGGCAAGGCGGCCGGGTTCGCCCGGCTCAAGGCGGCCGTCGAGGAGCTGCGTCCGCTGCAGGTCAAGGACGGCTCGGTGCCGGAGGAGAAGGAGCGGGCGAAGGCGCTGGTGGCCGAGATCGGCGCGCGCCTGGGCGAAATATCGCCATATTTCCCGCATGACGCCGCGTACCTCCAGGCCGTCCAGGGTGACCTGGCGAAGTGGGCCGAGCAGGACCTCGGCGTGCCCGACTTCCTCGACTCGCTCGACCTGTTCCACCCCGACACCCAGCGGGAGGACGGGCTGGAGCACGTCGTGGTCTTCCCCATGTACACCCAGAACGGCAACCCCGCCCGCAACCTGGAGGCCGTCTGGATTCGGACGATCTGGCCGGACTGGCTGGCCGGGCTGGAGGCGGGCGGCTACGACAACCCGATGTTCGTGCCGATCGCGTTCGAGGACTTCACCTCCGGCTACGACACCCACTCCGCCGTGCTCTTCCCCGAGACGGTCGCGGTGCGGCAGGCTCCGGCGCGCTTCACCTGGGGCGGGATCTTCGCCGACCGCGAGGCCGCCAGGTTCAGGCGGGTGTCGCAGGCCGCCGCCGAGACGCTCAAGCTCGACCTGCCGCCGGACGCGGCCAGGCTGCTGGCCTCGCAGCGGCTCGCGCAGGACACGTTCGTGCTCTGGGACCTGGTCCACGACCGCACCCACAGTCACGGGGACCTGCCGTTCGACCCGTTCATGATCAAGCAGCGGATGCCGTACTGGCTGTACTCGCTGGAGGAGCTGCGCTGCGACCTGACCGCGTTCGGCGAGGCCGTCAAGCTGGAGGCCCGGGGCGTGCCGCACGCGCGGTACGTGCAGGTGGCGATCCTGTTCGACCGGCTGTTCAGGTTCCCGATCACCGGGGAGCGGGTGCGGAACTACGACGGGCTCGGCGGGCAGCTGCTCTTCGCGTACCTGCACCGCAACGACATCGTGCGCTGGACGGACAACCGGCTCACGATCGACTGGGAGCGGGTCGCGGACGGGGTCGCCGACCTGCGGGGCGAGGTCGAGAAGCTGTATCGCGACAGCATCGACCGGTCCAAGCTGGCGCACTGGCTGGCGGCGTACGAGCTGGTGGGCGCGTACGTGGCGCCGCACCCCGGCTCCGTCTGGGCCAAGGGCGTCGAGGCGCTGCCGGAGGAGCAGAAGGCCAAGGTGGACGCGGTGCTGCCGGACGAGTTCCCCCTGAGCATGTTCTACGAGGCACTGCGCCGTAAGCTGGCCGAAGTGGTCGAATCGACTAAGGGACTTCGCGCATGATCATTCTGGTTACGGGTGCTGGAGGGCCGACGGGGGAGGCCGTTTCCGAATATTTCCGGAAAAATGGTCATACGGTGATCGGGGTCGACAAGGAGGACGTCGACCTGCTGGACCGTACCGCCGTACAGGGCCTGGCCGACTGGATCGAGCGCGATCACGGCCGCGTGGACGGCGTGGTGCACCTGGTCGGCGGCTGGCGCGGCGCCGGCTCGTTCGCCGAGACCAGCCTCGACGACTGGGACCTCCTGCACGACCTGTTGATCCGCACGCTCCAGAACGTGTCGCTGGCCTTCGAGCCGCTGCTGCGGGACAGCGACAACGGCCGCTTCGTGATCGTCTCGGCCAAGGCGGCCGAGCGGCCCTCCGCCGGGGGCGCCGCCTACGCGGCGGCCAAGGCGGCGGCGGAGGCGTGGACGCTCTCCCTCGCCGACGCGCTCTCCGGCACCGGCAGCGCGGCCACCATCCTGGTGGTCAAGGCCCTGGTGAACGACGCCATGCGGGCCGAGAAGCCCGCCGCGAAGTTCGCCGGCTTCACCGACGTACACGACCTCGCGGAGGCCATCGGCGGCCTCTACGACCGCCCCGCCGCCGAGGTCAACGGCACCCGATTGGACCTTACTGCGTGACTTCCCGGCACGACCCCCGGCTCAAGGCGTTCGCCAGCGACAACTACGCCGGGGTACACCCCGAGATCCTCCAGGCCATCGCCGCCGCCAACGGCGGCCACCAGACCGCCTACGGCGAGGACGTCTACACCGAGGCCATGGGGGAGGTCTTCAAGCGGCACTTCGGCGAGCAGGCGCAGGCCTGGCCGGTCTTCAACGGCACCGCCGCGAACGTCGTCTCCCTCCGTTCGATGACCGCCCACTGGGAGGCGGTCATCTGCGCGGAAAGCGCCCACATCAACACCGACGAGGGCGGCGCGCCCGAGGTGGCGGGCGGCATCAAGCTGCTCACCGTGCCCACGCCCGACGGCAAGCTCACGCCGGAGCTGATCGACCGGCAGGCGTGGGGGTTCGGCGACGTGCACCGGGCGCAGCCGCGCGTGGTGTCCATCTCCAACACCACCGAACTCGGCACCCTCTACACGGCCGACGAGATCGCGGCGATCTGCGCGCACGCCCATGACCTGGGACTGCTCGTCCACCTCGACGGTTCCCGCCTCACCAACGCCGCCGCCGCCCTCGACGTCCCGCTGCGGGCCCTCACGACGGACGTGGGGGTGGACGTGCTCTCCTTCGGCGGCACCAAGATCGGGCTGCTGTACGGCGAGGCCGTCGTCGTCCTCAACCCGGCCGCCGCCAGCGGGGTCGACTACCTTCGCAAGACGTTCATGCAGCTGTCGTCGAAGATGCGCTTCGTGTCGGCGCAGTTCGAGGCGCTGCTGTCGGGCGACCTGTGGCTGCGCAACGCCCGCCAGGCCAACGCCATGGGCCGGCGCCTGGCCGAGGCGGTCGGCGGCATCCCGGGGGTGACGCTCACCCGGCCGGTGGAGGCGAACGCGGTCTTCGCGATCCTGCCCCGGGACGTGACGGAGCGGCTGGCCAAGCGGTTCCGGTTCTACACGTGGAACGAGGCGACGGGGGAGGTGCGGTGGATGTGCGCCTTCGACACGACGGAGTCCGACGTGGACGCCTTCGCCGCCGCCCTCACCGACGAAATGCACCCCTGACCCCCGCGCCGCGTGTCGTCATGGCTTGGCGGGGGTGGTCCGCAGGGCGAGGCGGGCCGCCTGCCAGCCGCCCATCCCGTGTACCGACGGGCCGGGTGGGGTGGAGGCCGAGCACAGGAAGACGCCCGGCAACGGGGTGCGCCACGGCGCCGGGGACCAGACGGGGCGGCGGAGGAACTGGACCAGGCTGGTCAGGCCGCCGGTGATGTCGCCCCCCACCAGGTTGGGGTTGGCGGCCTCCATCGCGGCCGGGCCCATCGTGTGGCGGGCCAGGACGCGGTCGCGGAAGCCGGGCGCGTACCGCTCGATCTGGGTCTCGATGGCGTCCGTCATGTCCACGGTCGAGCCGGCGGGCACGTGGCAATAGGCCCAGAACGTGTGCCCGCCCCTCGTCGGATCCGCCGCGTACGGCTGGACCGCCAGCACGTACGGCCGGGGCGAGTGCCGGCCGGCGGTCGTCTCCGCCTCGCTCAGCGCGATCTCCTCCAGCGTCCCGCCCAGGTGCACCGTGCCCGCGTCCGCCACCGCCGGGTCCCGCCACGGCACCGGCCCGTCCAGGGCCCAGTCCATCTTGAAGACGCCGGGACCGTACCGGTAGCGGGCCAGCCGCCGCCGGTAGCCCGCCGGGAGGTCCGCCATCGCGAGGAACTGCCGGGGCGAGACGTCCAGCACCACCGTCGGCGCGGACAGCTCCGACAGCCGGCGCACGCGGTGGCCGGTGACCGCCTCCCCGCCCAGTGACCTGAGCTCGGCCACCAGCGCGTCGGCCAGCACCTGCGACCCGCCCCGCACCAGCGGCCAGCCCGCCAGGTGTGCCAGGGACGCCAGCATCAGCCCGTATCCGGCGGTGATGGGCGCGCGCAGGTCCCGTACGGAGTGGGCGGCCATGCCCGCGATGAGCGCCCGCCCCTCCACGGTCCGGAACGCCCGCCGGGCGAACGTCGTGGCGGGCAGGGCGGCCGCGAGCCCGAACCCGGCCGCCTGCGCGAACGTACGCGGCCCCGTGGCCCGCCACGGGCCGAGCGGCTTGAGGAGCAGGTCGACCAGCGGGAGCCCGGCGCGGGCGGCCGCGCCCACGGTCGCCAGCCACGCGCCCGCGTCGCGCCCCAGGCCCTGGGCGGTGCGGTGGGCGTCGCGGTGCACGAGTACGGCGGGACGGTCGTCGAGCGGATGGGCCACGGGCACCGGGGGATGCGCGAACTCCACCCCCGGAAGGTCCAGCGCCCGGAACGCGGGAGACGCCACCGCCATCGCCATCACCGTCGCGCACAGGTCGTGCACCCGCCCCGGCAGCGTCAGCTCGCCGGAGCGCAGCCCGCCGCCGAACCGGTCGGCGGCCTCCAGCAGCAGCACCCTGCGCCCGGCACGGGCCAGGGTGACGGCTGCGACGAGCCCGTTGGGCCCGGAGCCCACCACCACCGCGTCGGCGTCCCCGTCCACGGCCGGCCTTACTGGGGCTTGAGGATCGACGGGTAGGGCTGCGCGCCGCGCTGCTTGAGCAGCTCCGTCATGAGCTTGATCTCGCCGCTCTGCCCCTGGACGATCTTCTGCGCCATGCTGACGACCTCGGCGCGCGTGGACAGCTTGAGCAGCCCTTCGGCCATCTGCACACCCCCCTCGTGGTGGCGGATCATCAGCTGCAGGAACAGCACCTCGGCCTGCGTGCCCTGCGCCTCCTTGAGCTGGGTCAGCTCCTGCGGCGTGGCCATGCCGGGCATGGAGCCGGGCGCGGCCCCGTTGGCGGGCGTCGCGGTGCCGCCGTGGCCGTGGCCGGCCATCCAGGCCATCGGCTTCTGGTCGGTGGCCTGGTCGAGACCCCACTGCTGCAGCCAGCCCAGGAACATGCCGCGCTGGTTGGCCTGGGTGTTGATGATGTCGAAGGCCAGGTTTCTGATCTCCTTGGCCGGGCCCTTGTCCCTGACGATGAACGACATGTCCACGGCCTGGGCGTGATGCGTGGCCATGTCGCGGGCGAACCCGGCCTCGGCCGAGGTGTCGCCGGGCGTGCCGTCACGGCCGAACAGGAAGAATGCGGCCACGGCGAGCACGAGCACGCCGCAGGCGATCAGGATGGGTTTACTCGCGGGCTTTTCCATGGCCCGTCCAGCGTACCCACCGATGGCGTCGTGATCGGACGCTTATAAGCGCCTTATTCTCCGCATACGCCGGGAGGCAATAGGGTGACCGGAGTTGGTACGCCGATGGAGGAACGATGACGAAGGAGAAGGCGCAGGCGAGGCGCGAGCATCTTGCGAAGATGCGGGCCGAGCAGAAGCGCAAACAACGCCGCGCCGCGCTGCTCATGTGGGGGACGGGCGGTCTGATCATCGTGGTGCTCGTCGGCGTGGTCGGCTTCTACCTGGTCAAGCAGGCCAGGGAGACCTCGTTGGACGCCGTGGCCAATTTCAAGTACGAGGCCGGGCAGCACGTGTGGAACGCGGTCACCTACAAGGAGAACCCTCCGGTGGGCGGCCAGCACAACAACTACTGGCAGGCGTGCTCGGTCTACGACAAGCCCATCCACAGTGAGCACGCCGTGCACTCCATGGAGCACGGGGCCGTCTGGATCACCTACCGGCCCGACCTGCCCAAGGCGCAGGTCGACAAGCTGAAGGAAGTGGCGTCGTCCACGGGCCAGCAGGACTACATGCTGGTCAGCCCGTACCCCAACCTGCCCGCGCCGGTGGTCGCGTCGTCGTGGGGGCACCAGCTCAAGCTGAACGACTCCGCCGACCCGAAGCTGGGGGCGTTCATCAAGAAGTTCCAGAACGGTAAGGACACGCCGGAGCCCGGCGCCACGTGCGGCGGCGAGGACGCCATCACGACGACGGCCGACCAGGCGCCGCTGCCGCCGGAGCCGAAGGGCAACCAGCAGCAGCCGCCGATGGAGACCATCTCGCCGACGCCCAGCCAGTCGCAGAAGTAGCCCGCGCGGGGCCGGTGGGCATCGGCCGGAGCCGGGAACGGCGGTACGCCGGAGGGGCGGGTGGGTGGCCCCTTCGGCGGCGTGGCCGCCCCCTCGTGGGTGTGGGAACTCCGGCCGACGCCCGTGACGGGGCTCTCACACCCCGTCGATGAGGAGGCCCTGGCGGGCGCGGGAGTACTCCTCGAAGGAGATGCGGCCGTCGCCGTCGGCGTCCACCCGGGAGAAGGCCGCGGCGAGGTCGGTGTCCGCGCGGTTCCAGACGGTGCGGAAATCCTCCATGGTGATCCAGCCGTCGCCGTCGCGGTCCGCGACGGCGAAGGTGGCCCGGGTGATCGGCGCGAGCACGGCTTCGAGTGCGCCCGTGCGTACCAGCGACTCGAAGGACGTGACGTACTCCTCCTTGCTGATCCGCCCGTCGCGGTCGGTGTCGAGGGCCCGGGCGTGGGTGTCCCAGGCGTTGAGGAACGCGTTGACGACCGCCTCGGCCTCGGGCGAGTCCGCGCGCACGCCGGTCTGCTCCAGCCGCCGCTGGGCCAGCGACAGGTAGTCGTATCGGGTCAGGAAGCCGTCGCCGTCGGCGTCCAAGTCCTTGAAGTTGCGCTCCGCGCTCTCGCGGAAGCTGCTCTTCTGCGCCATCATGACTCCGATCAGTTACTCTAAGTAGTCTAACGCTACTTAGGGTAACTCGCACCGGATGTGATGGACAGAAGGCTCACGAAAGAGCGTGTTCGACGGGCGTCCACTCCAGACCGTGCGCCTCGGCCACCGGGCGGCTGGTCAGGTGGCCGTCGTAGGTGCTCAGGCCCAGCGCGAGCGCCGGGTCCTCGCGCATGGCCCGCTTCCAGCCCAGGTCGGCGATGGCCAGCGCGTACGGCAGCGTCACGTTCGTCAGCGCGAACGTCGAGGTGTGCGGCACCGCGCCGGGCATGTTGGCCACGCAGTAGAAGATCGAGTCGTGCACCCGGTACGTGGGCTGCTCGTGCGTGGTCGGCCGGGAGTCCTCGAAGCAGCCGCCCTGGTCGATCGCGATGTCCACCAGCACCGAGCCCGGCTTCATCCGGCTCACCAGGTCGTTGCTCACCAGCGTCGGCGCCTTGGCGCCGGGCACCAGCACCGCGCCGATGACCAGGTCGGCCTCCGTCACCGCCTGCTCGATCTCCAAGGTGTTGGAGGCGACGGTCTGGCAGTGGCCCTGGTAGATCAGGTCGGCCTGGCGCAGCTTGTCGATGTTGTTGTCGAGCAGCAGCACCTCGGCCTGCATGCCGAGGGCGATGGCGGCGGCGTTCATGCCGGACACGCCGGCTCCGATGACCACGACCTGCGCCGCGCGCACGCCGGAGACGCCTCCCATCAGCACGCCCCTGCCGCCTCCCGAGCGCATCAGGTGGTACGCGCCCACCTGCGGCGCCAGCCTGCCCGCCACCTCGGACATGGGCGCGAGCAGCGGCAGCGCCCGGTTGGCGGTCTGGACGGTCTCGTAGGCGACGGCGGTGCTGCCGGAGTCGAGCAGGGCCTGCGTGCAGGGCCTGGACGCGGCCAGGTGCAGGTACGTGAACAGCACCTGCCCCTTGCGCAGCCGGTGGTACTCCTCCGGCACCGGCTCCTTCACCTTCATGACCATGTCGGCGGCCGCCCAGACCTCGTCGGCGTCCGGGACCATGACGGCCCCCGCCGCGGCGAAGTCGTCGTCGGGGATCGCGGAGCCGACGCCCGCCCCCTGTTCCACGAAGACCCGATGCCCGTGGCGCACGAATTCGTGCACTCCGGCCGGGGTAAGGGCCACCCGATATTCGCTGTTCTTGAGCTCTTGCGGAACACCGACTTTCATGGCCGAACTCTTCTCGCTCTTGTGCGCCTACGCCTCCATTCTTCCTCTCTCCCCCGAATAGGTGAGGATTATCGGGCTGATTACCCCGGTGCCGCCGTACCTCGATAGGCTCACCGGCAGTCCGAACGTCAGGATGGGATCGCCATAGATGGACAAGCCGGAAGAGCCGCCACCCGCGGACCCCGGGGAGCCGAAGGCCAGCAAGGCCACCACCATCTTGCTGATCGTCTCGCTCGTGCTCGTCGTGCTGGTCGCGGGAGTGGTCGGCTCGATCGCCGTCCTGATGACCAAAAATCCCGACACGCCGCTCCTGGGTGCCGCGCCGGCGCAGCAGCTGGCCGTGCCCATCCACTTCGCCCCCGTACGGGAGGCCAAGGCCGCGCCGTGCCCCGGCGCGGAGGCCGTGCTCGACCAGGAGCAGAAGAACTGCTACTTCCTGGAGGACGGCGTCACCGTCGACGCCGTGCAGCGGATCGAGCCGGTGCGCGAGAAGGACGGCCAATACTCCGTGCGCATCGCGATCGCCCCGCGCTTCAGGGAGCGCTTGGTGCAGCTCATCGACGAGCTGGTGCCCGACCAGCGGCAGGTGGCCATCGTGCTGGCCCCCGCGCAGCCTGACGCGCCCAAGGTCGTGCTGGCGGCGCCCGTCGTCACCCAGTACATGGACGGCGACAGCATGAGCATCTCGGGCTTCGAGAAGGAGGAGGCCGACGCGCTGGTGACCCGCCTGCTGGGCACCACGCCGGGCGCGTCCACGCAGCCCACGGACCCGGCCTCCCAGCCGCAGCAGCCCGGCGGCACCCCGCCGCAGAACAACCAGACCCCTCCGGGCCAGCAGAACAACCCTCCGGCCCAGCAGAACACCACCCCCGGCACCGCCACCACCCCGGGCGCCAACCCCGCCGCCACGGGCCCCGCCACGGGCCCCGCGTCGGGCCCGCGGCGCACCCCCGACAAGCGCTACGCCAGCTGCAAGGAGGCCGTGGCCGCCGGGGACGGCCCCTACTCCAAGGGCACCCACGAGGAATACTCCTGGTACGTGGACGTCGACGGCAACGGCGTGGCCTGCAACAGCGGCGACATGCGCTAACCGAACAGCTCCTCCAGCCCGTCGATCGCGAAGTAGGCCACGAAGATCAGCGAGACGACCCAGAGCAGCCACGGGATCTCGGAGAAGCGCCCCCTGGCGGCCTTGACGAGGGTGTAGGCGATCACGCCGGCGCCCACCCCGTTCGTGATCGAATAGGTGAACGGCATGAACGCGATCGTCAGGAACGCCGGGATGGCCACGTCCAGCTCGTCCCAGGGCACGTTCCTGCTCTGCGTCATCATCAGCGCCCCGACCAGCACCAGCGCGGGCGCGGCAGCGGCGGCGGGCACCACCGAGGCCAGCGGCGTGAACAGCAGCGTCATCCCCAGCAGCGCCCCGGTCGCCACGCTGGCCAGGCCGGTGCGCGCGCCCTCGCCGACGCCCGCGGCGGACTCGACGAAGACGGTGTTCGCCGAGGAGCTCACCGAGCCGCCGATCATGGCCGCCACGCCGTCCACGGTCAGGATGCGGCCCAGCCGGGGCACCTGGCCCCGCTCGTCCACCATCCCGGCCTCGTCGCTCACGCCGATGATCGTGCCCATCGCGTCGAAGAACCCCGACAGCACCAGCGTGAACAGCACCACGGCCGCCGTCAGCGCCCCCGCCCTGCCGAACCCGCCGAACAGGTCGAACGCGCCCACCAGCCCGAAGTCCGGCGCCGCGACCAGGCGCTCCGGCACATGGGGCGTGACCACGCCCCACGACCGGGGCGGGATCTTGGCGACCGAGTTGACCAGGATGGCCAGGGCGGCCGTCACGACGATGCTGATCAGGATCGCGGCCGGGGTCCTGCGGACGAACAGGACGATCATCAGGAGCAGCCCGAAGCAGAACACGACGACCGGCCAGCCGACGAGGTGGCCCGTGGCGCCGAGCTGCACGGGCGTGCCGGTGCCCCGCGTCACGAACCCGGAGTCCACCAGCCCGATCAGGGCGATGAACAGCCCGATGCCCACGCTGATGGCGTGTTTGAGCGCGAGCGGGATGGCGTTCATGATCAGCGTGCGCAGGCCCGTCACGGCCAGCACGATGATGACGAACCCCTCCAGCACCACCAGGCCCATGGCCTGGGCCCACGTCATGTGCGGGGCGGCCTGGTAGGCGACCACCGCGTTGAGGCCGAGCCCGGCGGCCAGGCCGAAGGGCGCGTTGCCGACGAAGGCCATCAGCAGCGTGGAGACGGCCGCGGCGAGCGCGGTGGAGGTGGTGAGCTGGGCGATGGAGAGCCGGGCCCCCGTGACGTCCGTGGCGCCGGCCAGGATGATCGGGTTGAGCAGGATGATGTAGGCCATGGCCACGAACGTGGTGACCCCGCCACGCACCTCGCGGCCGACGGTCGTCCCCCGCCCGGTGAGCTCGAAGAGACGGTCGAGCACCCGCCATCCCCCTTCACATGATCAAGGGGGATGGCGCATAGCTACCCGGCGGATGAGGAGATCACGCCTTCTCGTGGCGCCCGTGACCCACGAGACCCATGAACTCCTCCAGCCCGATCGTCCCGTCGCCGTCGTTGTCGGCCGACTTGATGAACGCCTCGATCTCGCTCTCGGACGCGCCCTGCCCGCCCAGCGCCTCGTTGGCCCGGCGGATCTCGTCGGCCGTCAGCAGGCCGTCGCCGTCGGTGTCGAAGCGCCGGAACTCCGCCTCGGCCGCTTCACGAGCGCTTGCCATCGGATACCCCCATTGTCGATCCGTCATCAAACAACGCGATATCTTCTGGCCTAATCGGAACCCGAGTCAACCGCAGCCCGGTCGCGGCCCGCACGGCGGCGGCGACGGCGGGGGTGGAGGAGAGCGTCGGGGGCTCGCCCGCGCCGCGCAACCCGTACGGCGCCGCCGGATCCGCATTCTCCAGGATCTTCATCTGCATCGGCGGCATGTCGAGGATCGTGGGGATGAGGTAGTCCGTGAACGACGGGTTCAGCACCCGGCCGTCACGGACCTGGATCTCCTCCATGAGCGCCAGCCCGAGCCCCTGCGCGGACCCGCCCTGGATCTGGCCCTCGAGGGCCTGCGGGTTCAGGATGCGGCCCACGTCCTGGACGGCCGCCAGCTCGACCACCTTGACCAGGCCCAGCTCCACGTCCACGTCCACGACGGCCCGGTGCACGCACAGGGCGAGCTGGGTGTGGGAGTCGCCCTGCCCGGTGATCGGGTCCATCGGGTACGTGGGGCGGTGCCGGTACTCGCGCGTCTCCTCGATCGGCCCGAACTTCTCCAGCGCCTCCTCCGGCGGCAGCCCGTTGAAGCGCTTGCGCACCGCCTCGCAGGCGGCCCGCACCGCCCCGCCCGTGACGTACGACTGGCGCGAGGCCGACGACGAGCCGGCCGAGCCGACGGAGGTGTCGGCGGTGGCCACGGTCACGTTCGCGATGCCCAGCTCGGTGCGGGCGATCTGGGCCTGGATCGTCACCAGGCCCTGGCCCACCTCGGCGGCGGCGGTGTGCACGGTGACGTGCGGCTCGCCGCCCACCAGCTCGGCGCGGACCCTGGCCGTGGAGTAGTCGTCGAAGCCCTCGGAGAAGCAGATGTTCTTGATGCCGACGCCGTAGCCGATGCCGCGGCGCACCGACTCGCCGTGCGTGGTCTGGGACACGCCCCCGGGCATCGACCGCAGGTCATCAAGGGGTTCCGACGGTAGCGGCATCGCCTCGAGGTCGCGCAGCATCTCGGCGAGCGGGGCCGGGGAGTCGATCACCTGGCCGGTGATGAGGTGGGAGCCCTGGGAGACGGCGTTGCGCACGCGGATCTCCACGGGCGACAGGCCGCACGCCTCGGCCAGCCGGTCCATCTGCGACTCGTACGCGTAGCACGCCTGGACCGCGCCGAAGCCGCGCATCGCGCCGCACGGCGGGTTGTTGGTGTAGACGCCGGTGGCGTCTATCTGCACGTTCTCCACCTCGTACGGCCCCACGCCCAGCGACGCGGCGTTGCCGACCACGGCGGGGGAGGAGGAGCAGTACGCGCCGCCGTCCAGCAGGATGTCGGCCTTGACGTAGACGAGCTTGCCGTCGCGGGTCGCGCCGTGCTCGTAGCGCATCCGGGCCGGGTGGCGGTGCACGTGGCCGAAGAACGACTCCTCCCGGCCGTACACGATCTTCACGGGCCGGTTCAGCCGCAGCGCCAGCATGCAGGCGTGCACCTGCATCGACAGGTCCTCGCGGGCGCCGAACGCGCCGCCGACGCCGGACAGCGTCAGGCGCACCTTGTCCGGGGGCAGGCCGAGGCAGGGGGCGAGCTGGTCGCGGTCCACGTGCAGCCACTGGGTGGCGATGTAGAGGTCGACGCCGCCGTCCTCGGCCGGGACCGCCAGGCCGGACTCGGGGCCGAGGAAGGCCTGGTCCTGCATGCCGACCTCGTACTCGCCGGTGACCACGACCTCGGCCTCGAACGTGCCGCCCCGCCGCACCGGCTGGTGCCGCACGAAGCGCCGGGACCGGCGGGGGTCGGTCACGGCCTCGCGCACCTCGTACTCGACCACGATGGCCGCCGCCGCCCTGCGCGCGGTCTCGGGGTGGTCGGCGGCGACCACCGCCACCGGCTCGCCCTGGAAGCGGACCTGGTCGATGGCCAGCACCGGCTGGTCCTTGTGGTCGAGCCCGTAGAACTTCTCGCCCGGCACGTCCTCGTGCGTCAGCACGGTCAGCACGCCCGGGATCTTCAGCGCGGGACCCACGTCGATCGACCGGATCCAGGCCGACGGGTGTGGGCTGCGCAGCGTCGCGCCCCACACCATGCCGTCCAGCCACAGGTCGGAGGCGTAGGCGAACTCGCCGGTCACCTTCAGAGTCGCGTCGGGCCGCCGCGCGCTCTCACCGACCCCCGCGCCGTGCAGGGTCGTGTACGCGGTCTCCGTCATCTTCCGAGTAGAGCACCGCCGCCGCGCCGGATCCTATGCGCGTCGCGTGAAATCCCGGTCAGCGCTTGGCCTCGGCGCCTTGTATATTCCTCCAAGTGCGCATCTCCGACCTGCTGGCCATCGACGAACTGCGCCTGACCCTGCTCGCCGGCGACCCCTCGCGCGAGTTCGGCACCGTGCACATCACCGACCTGCCCGAGCCGGGGCGCTACCTGAGCGGCGGCGAGCTGGTGCTGTCGGGGCTGATGTGGTGGCACGAGCCGGGAGACTCGGCCAGGTTCGTGGCGGCGCTGGTGGAGGCCGGGGTCGCCGCGCTGGGCGCGGGGCAGGCGTGGCTGGGCCACGTCCCGGCCGACCTGGTGGCCGCGTGCGAGGCCGCCGGTCTGCCGCTGGTCGAGGTGCCGACGGAGGTGTCGTTCCGGACGCTGGCGGAGCTGGTCGTGCCGCGGCTGGCCGGCGACGTGCGTGACGCGCTCGGCCGCCACCGCAGGCTGGTCGCGGCCATCGCCGAGGGCGCCGACCTGCGCGAGCTGTTCACGCTGACCGCCGCCGAGCTGGGCGTCACCGGCGCCGTGCTGTCCGCGTCGGGTGAGGTGATCGTGGGCGTGGCCACGGATCCCGTACGGCTGGCGAGGGCGTACCTGACGGCGCCGCGGCTGCCCGCGCGCGTCGGCGACCACACGATCTTCGCGGTCGGGCGCGGCCACCGGGCCGCGGGCTGGGCGCTGGCCTGCGACGGCGACCTGATGGGCCGCGCCGACCTGGGCTACGAGCTGGCGTCCTGCGTCGGCCTCGAACGCAACCGCATGGAGGAGGGCCGCCGGGTCGAGCGCCGCCTGACCGAGCAGCTCATCGTGGCCGCGCTGGCCGAGTCCGACGCGGCCGAGCTCAACGCCAGGCTGCGGACCTGCGGGATCGACGCGGCGGAGCCGTACGCCGTGGTCAGCGCCACCGCGCCCAGGCAGGGCGCCACCCGCGGGCCCGACCCCGCCACGCTCGGCGGGCAGGTCGTGGAGGAACTGCTCGGCCGCGAGGTCGTGGCGGCCGCGGGCGCG
>NZ_JBSFTC010000138.1:0-28541 GCF_053590415.1 Nonomuraea sp. NPDC003201 | reverse complement strand
GTGACCCCGCAGCGCAGGTCCACGCCGTGGTCGCGCTGCATGTCCGCCGCGATCGCCCCGATCGTCCCGCCCAGCGCGCCCGACAGCGGCGCCTTCCCGCGCTCGGTGACGGTGACGTCCAGGCCCAGTTCGCGGCAGACGGAGGCGATCTCCGACCCGGTGAAGCCTGCGCCGATGATCAGCACGCGGCGAGGGCCCGCGGTCAGCCGCTCCCGCAGCCGGGCCGCGTCCTCGTTGGTACGCAGCACGAACACCCCGTCGAGGGCGGCCTCCTGCGCGTTCGGCCAGGGCCGGGCGCGCGCTCCCGTGGAGATCAGCAGGCGGTCGAAGTCCACCTTCCGGCCGTCCGCGAGGTGGATCTGCCTGGCCGCCAGGTCCAGGCCGGTCGCCGCCTGCCCGAGCAGCCATTCGGCCTCGAACTCGGCCCGCCGGGGCAGCGCGGTGTCGTTGGCGGCCACCTGCCCGGTCAGGACCTGCTTGGACAGCGGCGGCCGGTCGTACGGCTCGTACGGCTCCGCGCTGATCAGGGTCAGCGACCCGGCGTAACCTTCCCTGCGCAGCGTCGTCGCCGCCCGCAGCCCGGCCAGCGAGGCGCCCACGATGACGATGCGGCCGACCTCCACGGGCCTCTTCCCGTTGACCGGCCTGGGCGGGGCGGCCTTGGCGGGCCTCCCGAGCGTGTGGACCTCGTCGACCACCAGAGCCTGGACCGGGCAGGCCGCGGCGGCGCGCAGGACGCGGGTGCGCTCGGAGTCGTCCGGGTGGAGCTCGTACATGAGGGCTTCGGAACGGCGCATCGCGAAGACATCCGGCGCGAGGAAGGCGCACTGCCCGTAGCCCTCGCAACGGGTGAGATCAACGACGACTCTCATCTGGTTCGCCCTCTTCGACACGTGGTGTGGCGATTACTCTAAGTAATCATGGGTGGCATACCCCTTGCGGTCATAGCCACACCAACCGCCCCGCGGGTCAGCGGGAGGCTGTCAGCGCCAGCACGTCCGCGAGCTGGCGCGGCGTCGGCAGGATGCGCAGGGCCTCGTCGATCTCGCGTTCCGCCCACTCGCGGTGCCGCCGCTCGGCTTTCGGGTCCAGCGCGACGCGGGTCTGGACCAGCAGGAAGTTCAGCCGGGTCGCCAGCAGCATCGAGAAGTCGGCCGCCTCCGTGATGCGCCCAGGCCCGCCGTCGCGCACATAGGCGTCGTACATGGCCCGCATGGCGTCGAGGTCCGCGTCCGGGCCGTCGCAGAACCAGTCGAACAGCGCCCTGGCCAGCTCCCGCCCCGGCGCGGCCGGGCCGAGGTTGTCCCAGTCGACGACCACCAGGGCGCCCGCGGGGTCGGCCAGGACGTTCTCCGGGTGCAGGTCGCGGTGGCAGACGATCAGCTCGGCGGGATCGGCCGGCGCGACCGCCGCGCACAGCTCGGGCAACGTGGCCAGCCGCTCGGCCAGCCGCCCGGCCCACTCCTGCTCGGCCGGTTGCCCAGCCGCGTCCGCCGGCTCCCCTTCCTGTTCGGCCGGTTGCCCGGCCCCGTCGGCCGGCTCCCCTTCCTGGCCGGCCGGGACCTGGTGATACTCCGGCCGCGCCCATTCCTGTTCGGCCGGGATCTGGTGATACTCCGGCCGCGCCCATTCCCGCTCGGCGGGGACCTGGTGGTACCAGGCGGCGGGCGGCCCGCCGTCCGCCTCCGCCGTCGCGGCGGGAGCGCATCGGTGCAGGCGCGCCAGCAGCGTTCCGAGCTCGCGCGGCGTGGCCCGCGCCGTGAGATCGACCGGCCGCAGGTCGATCCAGTCGTACAGGCGCAGCCACGGCCCGCCGCCGGGCGCGCTGAGCAGGTGGCGGCCCTCGCGGTCGGGATGGCCGGCCGGCAGCCGCACTCCCGCCTCGGCCGCCCGCCGCGCGAACGCCAGCTCCGCCTCGATCAACGCCGCCGACGGCGGCTCGCCGAAGATCTCCTTCAGCGCGTAGCGCGCCGGGCCCACCTCCAGCCGCCAGATCTGCCCCAGCGCGCCGCGCGGCCCGGCCGACACCACGACGTCGGCATCCCACCCGAACGCCTCGCGCACGTACGCGACCAGCTCCGTGACCACGCTCATCCCTCCGCCGCGAGATCCACGCGTTCGAGTATGAACCGCCACAGCGGCGTTCACTCCACTGTCATCCGTATATGTCATGATCCACGGGTTCTCACGGATCTTGTGACAGGAGAAGGATGACTGCATTAGCGCGCCGCGCGCTCCGCGCCGCCCTCGCGGGCGGCCTGGCCGCGGCCGTGGCGATCTGGCCGGTGGCGGCACCCGCGGAGGCGGCCGTGTCCGCCGCCGTGCCCGCCGCCGTGCCCGCCGCCGTCTCGGTGGACTTCACCAAGCCGGTTCGTACGCTGTCCGCCGGCGACTACGGCGTCGGCATCACCGGGTACGGCGAGGGCTCGTACATCACGAACGACTCCCGGCATCGCGAAAACCTGCGCAATCTCAAAGCGGGCCGGATGCGGATAGAGCTGCACTACCAGGAGCCGGGCAACCATTCCAGCCCGATCGTGTGCGGCGGGTACAAGTGCGACACGACCATCACGGGTGACGCCTGGATCGCGGCCATCCGCGACCTGGGCGCCGAGCCGGTCGTCATCCTCCAGGTGGACGGCCGCCAGACCGCCGAGGTGAACCGGGACGACGCGGTCGCCCTCTACCGGCACTTCGCCGCCTCGGGCACGCCGGTGCGCCGCTTCATCCTGGGCAACGAGCTCAACTGCACCTGCACCCCAGAAAAGCCGGAAATGTCGGCATCTGAGTACAGCCGGCGCTTCAACCTGATCACCGACGCCCTCGACGTCGTGGACTCCGCGGTCCGCGTCGGCGGCCCCGCCGCGGCCTGGAACGACCTGTCGTACATCAGGACGTTCCTGGAGGGCTCGCGGGACCGGGTCGACTTCCTCGACTACCACGACTACGGCAACGGCACGGACCCGATCAGCGACGAGGACCTGCTGGGCGCCGCCATCCGCAGCTACGAGACGGACCTGAAGGAGGTCGGCGCGCTGGCCGAGTCCGTGCTCGGCCGCAAGATCGACCTCCAGATCGGCGAGTTCAACTCCGACTTCGACGACCCCGACGGCCACCGTACGCTGACCCACTTCAACACGCTGTGGGGCGCGGCGGCGCTGGGCCGGATCCTGCACGCCGGAGCCGCCGCCTACCAGTACGGCGACAAGAACGGCCAGCTCGGCCTGACCAGCACGAAGGGTGAGGGCGGCATCCCGCGCAGCGAGCCGCTGCCCATCTACCACGGCATCGGCATGTTCACCGGCGAGGGCCTGTTCCGCCCGTTCGGCACGACCATGGTGCAGGCGACGGCCGACACCGACCAGCTGTACGCGTTCGCCTCGGACGGGTCCAAGAACGTCGTCCTGGTCAACGTCGGCGCCCAGCCGCTGGAGACCAGGCTCGCGTTCACCGGCCTGACGGCGGGCACGGCCGCGATCTGGCAGAGCACCTCCGACGCGTGGGCCCCGCACCGCACCGGCGCGGCCGCCGTCGCGGGCGGCGCCGCGACGCTCACGCTCCCCGCGCGCTCGGCCACGACCCTGGTCATCGACCAGCAGGGCCTGTCGGCGACCTACTTCGACAACGCCGACCTGACCGCGCCCAAGCTGACCCGGATCGACCCGGCGGTGGACTTCGACTGGGGCGCGAACGCCCCCGACCCGGCCGTGTCCGCCGACACGTTCAGCGTGCGGTGGACCGGCAAGGTGATCGCCGAGCGCGCCGAGACGTACACGTTCATCACCACGAGCGACGACGGCGTGCGGCTCTGGGTGGACGGCACGCTCCTCGTGGACAACTGGACGGACCACTCCAAGCGCGACGACAGCGGCCAGATCGCGCTGAGCGCCGGGGCGCACGACATCAAGATGGAGTTCTACGACAGCGGCTACGACGCCATCGCCCAGCTCCACTGGTCCAGCCCCACCGTACAGCGGCAGATCATCCCCACGGCGAACCTGCTCGCCGGCTGAGCCCTGAGCCCGCCGGCCGGGAGGCTCAGGTGGCCAGCACCCTGGTGAGAGCCTCCTGGACGGCGGCGCGGACCGTGGCGGGATCGTCGAGGTCGAAGCCGACCACGAGCCCGTCCCTGAGCAGCAGGACGATGTCGGCGGTCCGCTCCGGGTCGGGGTGGCCGTCGGCGGCCAGGAGGTCGCGGTAGAGGTCGCGGACCCAGCGGCGATATTCGCTGATGGCCTGTCGTACGGGGTGGGCGGGGTCGGGATACTCGGCCGCCGTGTTGACGAACGGGCAGCCGCGATAGCTCGTGCCCGCGCCGAACTCGCACATGTAGGCGAACATCTCCAGCAGCTTCTCGCGCGGCGAGGTGGCCCGCAGGGTCGTGACCAGGGTGCGCTGCAGCGCGGTCTGCTGGACCACGTAGGCGCGCACGAGGTCGTCCTTGCCCGGGAAGTGGTGGTAGAAGGTCGCCTTGGCGACACCCGCCTCGGCGATGATCCGGTCGATCCCGACCGAGTGGACGCCGTCCGTGTAGAACAGGCGCGTCGCGGTCTCGAGGACGCGTTCGCGCGCCGGGCTGGGGCGACGGCCCTCCAACGTTTCTGCGCTCACAAGTTGACGGTACCAGACAGACCTGTCTATTCTCATGCTCAGCGGCAGACAGACAGGTCTGTCTAACGAAGGGCAACGACATGAGCATCTACACCGCCATCGCCACCTCCGCCGGACGCGACGCCCGCGCGGTCTCGTCGGACGGAAAGCTGGACGTCAAGCTGGCCCTGCAGAAGGAGCTGGGCGGCGACGGCGAGGGCACCAACCCCGAGCAGTTGTTCGCCGCCGGCTATGCCGCCTGCTTCGCCTCGGCGATGCGGCTGGTGGGCGCGCAGCAGAAGCTCGACGTCTCGGACGCGTCGGTCACGGCCGAGATCGGCCTGTCGCCCAACGGCAAGGGCGGCTTCCAGCTCGAGGCCACGCTCCGGGTCGAGCTGCCCGACACCATCGCGCCGGAGGCGGCCAAGGAGCTCGTCGAGGCCACCCACCAGGTGTGCCCCTACTCCAACGCCACCCGCGGCAACATCCCCGTCAACCTGGTCATCGAGTAGCGGGGTCGTCGGGGCGGCCGGTGGCGGCCTCGATCTCCTCGGCGATCTTCCACAGCGGTGTGCGGCGGGTGGTGAGGACGACCATGACCTCGTCCGCGGCGGCCTCGGCCTCGAGGCCGTCCACCCAGGGGCCGAGCGCCTTGGTCACCTCCGAGATCGCCGCCGCGAGCCGCGCGCGTACGTCCCCCTGGCCGGCGGAGCGCAGCCAGCCGCGCAGCACGTGGTTGTGCGCGGCCACCACGGCGGCGGAGGCGACCTCATGGCGCAGCCGGAATTCCGGCCTTTCGTCCTTCGCGCGGCGGCCGTTCATGTAGCCGACGAAGGCCCGCTGGTAGCGGCTGGTGGCGGCGATCTCCCACTCGCGCAGCGCCGGCACCCGTCGCGTCAGCTCGTACCGCTTGACGGCGGTCTCCGGGTCCTCGGCGTACATGTCCAGGACGATCCCGGCGGCGTCCGCGATCACGAGGAGCGGCGAGCGCAGCGGGGAGGCCGACTCCAGGAACTCCGTCACCCGCCCCAGGCACGCGTCGTGGTCGGGGAGGATCGCGTCCTCCTTCGTGCGGAAGTGCCGGAAGAACGTCCGCCTGGCCACTCCGGCGGCCTTGGCGATCTCGTCGACCGTGGTCGCGTCGAACCCGGCCTCGAGCGACAGGCCGATGGCCGCGGACATCAACTCCCGGCGCGCGTCTCGCCTCGCGGACATCTGCTCCCTTCCATCCGCCAACGGGGGCTTCACCGTACACCTGCTCTGGCGTCATGTCACTCAGTGCCTTATCTTAAGTCACTGAGTGCCTGTCCTTGAGTTGGGAGAAGCGTATGAGCCTGGCCGGCCACCTGCACGACGTGGCGGAGGAGTACCCCATGCTCCGCGAGGCGATCAGGGCCCTCGCCGAGGAGAAGATCGCCCCGCAGGCCGCCGCCGCGGACGAGAGCGAGGAGTTCCCCTGGGAGGTCTACAAGGACCTCGTGGCGGCCGACTTCCACGCCGTCCACATCCCTGAGCAGTACGGGGGCGCGGGGGCGGACGCGCTGGCCACGGTGATCGTCATCGAGGAGGTGGCGCGGGCGTGCGCCTCGTCCTCGCTCATCCCGGCCGTCAACAAGCTCGGCACGGTCCCGCTCCTGCTGTCGGCGTCGGAGGAGCTCAAGTCTCGTTACCTGTCCTCGGTGGCCAGTGGCGAGGCCATGTTCTCGTACGCGCTGAGCGAGCCGGAGGCGGGCTCGGACGCGGCGGCGATGAAGACCCGGGCGGTCCGGGACGGCGACGACTACGTCCTCAACGGCACCAAGATGTGGATCACCAACGCCGGCGTGTCCGAGTACTACACGGTCATGGCGGTGACGGACCCCTCGGCCGGCGCGCGCGGCATCTCGGCCTTCGTCGTGGAGAAGTCCGACGCGGGCGTCTCCTTCGGCCCCAAGGAGAAGAAGCTCGGCATCAAGGCCTCGCCGACCCGCCAGGTGATCCTGGAGGACGTCCGCATCCCGGCCTGGCGCATGATCGGCGAGCCGGGCACCGGCTTCAAGACCGCCCTGGCCACCCTCGACCACACCCGCGTCACCATCGCCGCCCAGGCCCTCGGCATCGCCCAGGGCGCCCTCGACTACGCCATCGGCTACGTCAAGGAACGCCGCCAGTTCGGCCGCCCGATCGCCGACTTCCAGGGCCTGCAGTTCATGATCGCCGACATGGCCATGAAACTGGAGGCGGCCCGGCAGCTCACGTACACGGCCGCGGGCATGTCGGAGACGGCCATGCGCGGGACCCCGGTGAAGGAGCTGACCTTCTTCTCCAGCGCCGCCAAGTGCGCGGCCTCGGACGCGGCCATGGAGATCACCACGGACGCCGTCCAACTGCTCGGGGGGTACGGCTACACGCGGGACTATCCGGTCGAGCGGATGATGCGCGACGCCAAGATCACCCAGATCTACGAGGGCACCAACCAGATCCAGCGCCTGGTGATGGCCCGGCAGCTCCTCAAGTAGGCAGTTGACGTGGTCGCTGGCCTTCTCGCCCACCGTGGACAGGGCATCGGTGACATCAGGGACATCCTTGCTTCTCAGGGTCACGGGGCAGGGCGTCCGGAGAGGGCTGGACAGGGCTTGTGTGGGTAGCGTCCTGGACATGGGCGGCATCGGCCCCGCCTGGGAGATCGTGTACGACGGCTTCGATCTCGGTCGAGAGAGACTGAGGGAGGCGTTGTGCACGCTCGGCAACGGCAGGTTCGCCACCCGGGGCGCCACCCCGGACGGCGAGTCGCGCACGCCGGGCACGTACATGGCGGGCTGCTACGACCGCCTCGACTCCGAGGTCGCCGGACGCACCGTGACCAACGAGGACATCGTCAACCTGCCCGACTGGCTGCCGCTGACGTTCGCCACCCCGGGGTGCGAGTGGTTCCGGCCCGAGCGGGCCGTGCTGTCGGCCTACCGGCATGAGCTCGATCTGTGGCATGGCGTGCTGGTGCGCGACCTGCGCTGGCGCGACGGCGAGGGCCGGGTCACGCGGGTACGGCAGCGTCGCCTCGTGTCGATGGCAGACCCGTACCTGGCCGCCCTGGAGACCACGTTCACCGCCGAGAACTGGTCGGGGCCGATACGCGTGCGCGCCACCCTGGACGGCCGGGTGGCGAACCGAGGCGTGGCCCGCTACCACGACCTGCGCGGCGACCACCTCACCGGGCACGCCACCGGCTCCGAGAACGACGTGGCCTGGCTGACGGCGAGCACCCGGAGCTCACACATCACCGTGGGACTGGCCGCCAGGATCGACGCCGATGCACCCGGCGCGCAAGTATGTCCAGGCGTCGACCACATCTCCTCCGAACATGTGCTCAACCTGGCTCGAGGCGATCCCGCTACGCTCACCAAGATCGTGACATTGACCACCTCGCGCGACCCTGCCAGCCACGATCCTCTCTCGTCGGCGCTCAGCCGTGTATGCCACGCGCCATGCTTCGAGGAGCTTCTCGCCCGTCACGCGGCAGCGTGGGAGTGGTTGTGGGGGCGTGCCCGGCTCGACGTGAGCAGCGCACGATTGTCCCAAACCATCCACCTGCACATCTTCCACCTGCTCCAGACGCTCTCCCCGAACACCGCCGACCTCGACGCCGGCGTGCCCGCCCGCGGCCTGCACGGGGAGGCGTACCGGGGCCACGTGTTCTGGGACGAGCTGTTCGTGCAGCCATGGCTGGCCCTGCGTTTCCCCGAGGTCTCGCTCGGCCTGCTGCGCTACCGCTGGCGGCGGCTGCCGGAGGCCAGGGCCGCGGCCAGGTCGGCCGGGTACGAGGGCGCGATGTTCCCGTGGCAGAGCGGCAGCGACGGCCGCGAAGAGACCCCGGCCCTGCACCTCAACCCCCTCTCCGGGCGCTGGCTGCCCGACCGCTCCCGCCTGCAGCGGCACGTCGGCCTGGCCATCGCCTACAACGTGTGGCACCACTACCTGGCCACCGGCTCCATGCCGGCCTGGTGCGCGGAACTGCTGCTCGACATCGCCAGGTTCTTCGCCTCGCTGGCGATGCGATACGGCGACCGCTACGAGATCCGCGGCGTCATGGGGCCCGACGAATACCACGACGGCTACCCGGGCGCTGACGTGCCGGGGCTGGCCAACAACGCCTACACCAACGTCATGACCGCCTGGCTGCTCATCCGCGCCCGCGAGGCCGCCTGTCTGGCGCCGGAACTGGCGCCCCCGGACGTGGAGCTGGCCCGCTGGGACGACATCAGCCGCCGCCTGCGGGTGGACTTCCACGACGGCGTGATCAGCCAGTTCACCGGCTACGGAGATCTGCTGGAGCTCGACTGGGAGCGCTACCGCGGCGTGCGGCGCCTGGACCGGGCGCTGGAGGCCGACGGCGACGACGTCAACCGCTACAAGGCCTCCAAGCAGGCGGACACCCTCATGCTCTGCTACCTCCTGACCGGCGACGAGCTGACCGGCCTCCTGGAACGGCTTGGTTACCCGGTCGGCCGCGGGCTGATCTCCCGTACCGTCTCCTACTACCTGGCCCGCACCAGCCACGGCTCGACACTCAGCGCGGTCGTGCACGCCTGGGTGCTGGCACGCTCGAAAAGGGCACAGTCCTGGAGATTCTTCACCGAGGCCCTCTACGGCGACATCAAGGACGTCCAGGGCGGCACCACCGCGGAGGGCATCCACCTGGGCGCGATGGGCGGCACCCTTGACCTCCTGCAACGCTGTTACCTGGGGCTGGAGTCGCGGCCGGACGGGCTGTGGCTGGACCCGCTGCTGCCCGGCCGGCTCGGCGTGCTGTCCATGCCGCTCCGCTACCGCGGGCGCCAGATCTTCATCGACGCCGATCACCATGAGGCACGTGTGAACGGCACCGCGCGCCGTACCTATGCGCGGGGAGAAACGATCACGACTGGCGCCGAAGATCTCGGAAGCCGCGACCAGGACCGCCTGCCCGGGCACGGCCCTGCCATGGCCAACCCGACGATGGAGGCGCTGGACCCGGAGGAGTGCCTGCGGCTGATCTCGCCGGGCGGGATCGGGCGGGTGACGTTCAGCAGCTCGTACGGGCCTGCTGTGCTGCCCGTCAACTACGAGCTGCACCACGGCGGGATCGTCTTCCGTATCGCGTCCGGCGGCCCGATGGACCAGGAAGGGGTGGACATCAAGATCGCGTTCGAGGTCGACAAGATCGATGAGGTCAACCGCGAAGGGTGGAGCGTCCTGGTGCAGGGGGCCGCCCACCACGTGATGGAGGAGGTGGCAGACTCGGGCGTCACGCCCTGGGCGGGCGGCGAACGCGGACTCTACATCCGCATCGTCCCCCAGCGGATCACGGGCCACCGCATCCACGGCATGTAGCTACCGGCCTGAACTGTCGTGCCCGCGTAACGCTGGGCGGAGAGGCCGTTGAGCGCCTCCACCGGAGCATGCGTGCCAGCCGAATCGCCTCTATCGGTGCTCGGGGTTGTCGAAGTCGAAGCGGCATCCGGCGTCCCATTCCGAGCGCTGGTTGCCGTGGGCCGGGATGCCGCCGGCGTCCTTGAGCATGCGTGCCAGGTGCAGCAGGTTCCAGGTCATGAAGGTGGTGTTGCGGTTGGTGAAGTCGTTGTCCGGCCCACCCGAGCCCGGGTCGAGGTAGGACGGTCCGGGTCCGGCCGCGCCCACCCAGCCGGCATCGGCCTGCGGCGGGATGGTGTAGCCCAGATGCTGCAGGCTGTAGAGCACGTTCATGGCGCAGTGCTTGACGCCGTCCTCGTTGCCCGTGATCAGGCAGCCGCCCACCCGCCCGTAATAGGCGTACTGGCCGGCCTGGTTGAGCAGGCTGGAGCAGGCGTACAGCCGTTCGATGATCTTCTTGGTCACCGAACTGTTGTCGCCCAGCCAGATCGGCCCGGCGATGACCAGGATGTCGGCGGCGAGCACCCGCTGGTAGATGGCGGGCCACTCGTCGCTCTCCCAGCCGTGCTCGGTCATGTCCGGCCATACGCCGGTGGCGATGTCGTGGTCGATCGCCCGCAACTGCTCGACGCTCACACCCTGCGTGTCCATGATGTGTGCGCTGAGATCGATCAGGCCCTGGGTGTGGCTGCGCTCGGGGCTCTTCTTGAGGGTGCAGTTGATGAACAGCGCCCGCAGATCGTCATACCGGGCAGGCGCTCCGTTGACTGTCATCGTGACGGTTCCCTTCGATGCGGTCCAGGTGCCTCCGTGGGCAGTTTCGGGCCGTACCTGCTCTTCGGCCAGCAGGCTCGCCGCGTTGCGGCAGCTACGGGACGAGGCGATGGGCGTCTGCGCCGTTCAGCTCAGACGGGCCATCCAGCGGCTGTGAGTCGTCCAGCAGTCCACGATCGGGAAGCCACCGGCGCCTGCGACGCGCTGGATGTCGCTCACCGACACGGTCGCCCACCCGAACCAGTCACCGACGTGCGGGCCACGGCGCAGGCGTACCCGGTCGACGCGGCTTCTCGTCGCGGGCGGTGCGAGCTCGACCAGGACCTGGCCGCCTGGCCGGACCAGCTGCCTGACCCGCCGCAGCAGCACCTCGGGGTGGCCGCCGATGCCGATGTTGCCGTCGGCGAGCAGCGCCGTCGCCCACTGACCGCTCCCCGGGACCTCGTCGAAGACGTTCCGGAGCATGGCGAAGCCTCCCGCCTTGCGGGTAAGGGCGACGGCGCGAGGGGTGATGTCGATGCCGAGCGACTGAACGCCGCGGCGGGCCAGCGCGACCGTCAGACGGCCGGGACCGGAGCCGATGTCCAAGGTCGGGCTGGTGCACCTGCTCAGGAGCGCCTCGTCGCCGTCGACCGGCTCGAACCAGCGGGCGGTCTCCAGCACGACGCGAGTGCCGTCGACGTACTCGATCTCGGCAGTGGCTCCGGCGAGCGCGTCGGCGTAGAGCTGCCCGATCACCGGCCCAGCTCCCTCAGCGTGTTGGCGAAGGAGGAATGGGGTGCCTGCGCGGCCACCGCGACGGCGTCCGCCGCCGTGTCGACGTCGGTCAGCTCGGGCAGCAGGTGGACGGTGAGCCCGGCTCGGTCCAGCCGGTCGAGTTGGAGTTTGCCGGTTTCCGGGTGCGACATGGGCACCCCGTGGAGCAGAGAAGGGTCCGGTTCGCGCAGGCCGAGCAGCCAGAAGCCGCCGTCCGCGGCCGGGCCGAACACGGCGTCGTGGCATTCCAGGGCGTCCACCGCCTCTCCGAGCAGAGCGGGTGTCACCTGCGGGGTGTCCATGCCGATCAGGACGACGGGTTCCGGCTGGAGCCGGTAGGCGTCCGTGAAAGCCGCCGCCAGCCGCTCGTCCAGTCCCGAGCCGCGCTGCGGGATCACCGCGAATCCCGGGGGCAGCCAGCTGCCCGGAAGCCCGTCGAGGGCGAGCACCCGCTGGCCGGCGGGCGTCGCGGAGACGGCGAGGAGGCTGTCGCGGAGCGAGGCCTCGGCCAGGGCCGCGGCCTGCTCCGGACTGTACGGCGGGGTCAGCCGGGTCTTGACCCTCCCGGCCACCGGCTCCTTGGCGATGATCATGATCTGGACCATGTGATCGACAGTAGGGCGGCGCGGTGTGCTCAATCCTTACGAGTTGCTGACAGCGGCTGCTCGACCGGGGCGGCGCGGGAGCGGCGTACGGCCCAGCCGATCAGCACCGCCAGCGTGGCCGCGGCATAGCAGGCCATCGCCGGCCCGGGGTGCGCCGCCGGGCCGGCGACGTACGCGACCGCGCCCGCCAGGGCCACGCCCAGCCACTCCCACCGGCCGTCCATGGCGGCCAGCGCGACGACCAGGAGTGCGTACCAGGAGTACCCCGGGGTGAACAGCAGCAGGAGCGAGCCGGTGACCACCAGCGCCCCGCGCCAGGGCCGTTCCGGGTCACCGCGGCGCAGCACGTGGATGGCGACCAGGGCGAGTATCAGGATCGCGGCGTAGGGAGCCCATGAGTCGGGCATCACCAGCCGCAGCACCAGGTAGCGGTTCCCGCCGGCGGGCGCTTCGTACCGCTCCTCCTGGAGGTAACCCGGCAAAAAGCCCACCACCGGCCCCTGCGTGGCCAGCACGTAGGGGAGGTACGACAGGCCCACGACGAGCGCGGCGGGCACGACGAGCCGGAAGACGCGCTGCCACGCCACTCCGTTCGCCAGCGCTCCCGACAACGCGCCGGGCAGAGCCGTGGCGGGCAGCAGCTTGGCCGCCACGGCCGCTCCCAGCAGCGCGCCGCGAGCGCGCACGGTGCAGAAGGCGAGTACGACCAGCAGCACACCGAGCATGTCGACGTGCGCGTTGTTCACGGCCTCGACGGGTACGGCGGGGCACCATGCCCAGTACGCGGCCGAACGGGCGCCCGCCCGGCGGCACAGCGCGAGGAGCACCAGGACGGCCATCACCCAGCCTCCCAGCTGGAGGACCTTGTGCCGGACGCCGTCCGGTGAGACCCAGTGGACCAGCAGGAAGTAGCCCTGCGCGATCGGCGGGTAGATCGTGGGCACCGTGGGGCGGTTGATCCGGGTGCAGCCGCCATCAGGAAGCGGCCAGAGCTCGGGGGTCGTGCACTCCGGCGGGAACAGCCAGTCGTCGCGCAGCGGGGCGAGGGCTGGATCGGCCGGCGGATGGTCGTACGGCGAGATGCCCGCCGCCTGCACGCGGCCGTCCCAGGCGTACCGGAAGGAGTCGGTGCTGCTGCTCGGCGGCGCCACCAGCCCGATCGCGGTCAACGCGACGCCGCCCGCCACGACCAGGGCGGTCAGCCGCCTCTCCGGCACCCGCCGCGCCCGCCACCCGGCTGCGGCGAACAGCGCCCACGCCAGCACGTACCAGCCCAGTTCGGGCGGCCCGGTCACCATCTTGACCACGACGGCGGCCAGTGCCAGGAGCACCCCGCCCAAGAACAGCATCTGACGGTTCACACCGGGCAGCGTCGCACCCGGAACCGGGCTCATGGCCGCCGTGGCCGCGACCGTACGGGCTTCGTAAGAACTCGCCGGCCGAGGTTCTTACGGAGTGCGAACGTGCCTTCAGCACGATCGCGGGGCGCGTTAGCGTCGGCCGGGTGAGAGTGATGCTGACCGGCTCCGCCGGTTTCATCGGCGGCCACGTGGCCGAGGCCCTGGAGGGCACGGGACACGAGGTCGTCGGCCTCGACCTGCGGACCGGCACCGACGTGCGCGACGCCGCCGCGCTGGACCGGCTGCTGCCGGGCGTGGACCTGGTGGCGCACCAGGCGGCCAAGGTCGGCCTGGGGGTGGACGTCTCCGACCTGCCGGACTACGCCTCGGTCAACGTGTACGGCACGGCCATGCTGCTGGCGGCGATGGCGCGGCACCAGGTCGGACGGCTGGTGCTCGCCTCCTCGATGGTGATCTACGGCGAGGGTCGCTACGCGTGCGCCGAGCACGGCCGGGTCCGGCCGGGCCCGCGTGCCGTACGGGACCTGGAGCAGGGCCGGTTCGACCCGCTCTGCCCTCGATGCGGCCGCGCGGTGCGCTGGGCCGCCGTCGGGGAGGATGCCTCGCCCGATCCGCGCAACGCGTACGCCACCAGCAAGCTCGCACAGGAGCACCTGGCCGCCAACTGGGCCAGGGAGACCGGCGGGAGTGCCGTGGCGCTCAGGTATCACAACGTCTACGGGCCGCGCATGCCCCGCGACACCCCCTACGCGGGAGTGGCCGCGATCTTCCGTTCCGAGCTGGAGGCGGGGCGGCCGCCGAAGGTGTTCGAGGACGGCCGCCAGCTTCGCGACTTCGTGCACGTGCGTGACGTCGCCCGCGCGAACCTGGCGGCCGTCCTGGCGTCCTCACGGCCTGGTGAGCTGACGGCGTACAACATCGCCAGCGGCACCCCGCACACCGTGGGCGAGATGGCGGTCGCGCTGGCCGCCGCGCGGGGCGGGCCGGAGCCGCAGGTCACCGGCGCCTACCGGCTGGGGGACGTCCGCCACGTCGTCGCCTCTCCCGAACGTGCCGGGCTCGAGCTCGGGTTCCGCGCCGAGATCGGCTTCGAGGACGGCATGAAGGAGTTCGCGTGGTCATGACGGTCGACGTGATCCTGCCCTGCCTGAACGAGGAGGCCGCGCTCGGCTGGGTGCTCGGGCGCATGCCGGACGGTTACCGCCCGGTCGTGGTCGACAACGGCTCCACCGACCGCTCCGCCGAGATCGCCCGCGAGCTCGGCGCCCACGTCGTCCACGAGCCCCGGCGCGGCTTCGGCGCCGCCTGCCACGCCGGACTGCTGGCCGCGACCGCCGACGTCGTCTGCTTCATGGACGCCGACGCCTCGCTCGACCCCCGCCGGCTTCCCACCGTGGCCGCGCCCGTCATCGGCGGTGAGGCCGACCTGGTCCTCGGCGCCCGCCGTCCACGAGCCGCGGGCGCCTGGCCCTGGCACGCCCGGCTGGGCAACGCCGTGCTGGCGCGCACCCTGCGCCGCCGCGCCGGGGTGATGCTCCACGACCTCGGGCCGATGCGGGCGGCCCGGCGCGGCCGGCTCCTGGAACTCGCGCTGACCGACCGCCGGTTCGGCTACCCGCTGGAGATGGTTCTGCGGGCCGTCGCGGCCGGTTGGCGGATCGCCGAGGTGGACGTGGACTACCTTCCCCGAGCAGGGCACTCCAAGGTGACCGGAACCGTACGCGGCACGCTGCGGGCCGTCGCCGACATGCGGCGTGTCATGGCCGAACTGGGATGAGCCAGGTCGCTCGGCGGCCCTGCACACCGGCGAGGCGCGACGCGATATGTACCGCTTCGAAGCGTAGAAGGCGGCGTAATCGGTAAGGACAGCAGCATCCGACATCGGCTTCGGGGGGACCGCCTACGAGCCCCGCCGGGTTGGAGCACGCGATCGCCGCGGAGGCCGCACGAATCATGGCGGCCGAGGGTTGATCGGGACCAGCGGGTGACCGTCTGGGACGCCGCCCCGACGCCCTGCCTACGGCCGGCGTCGGCGAACCACCCGACAAAAGAGGGGTCAGCGGCCAGGTTGATCGTCACTCCGGCGGCGGACCACGGCGACCGGGCAGTGAGCGTGGTGCAGCACGCCGTGGCTGACGGAGCCGAGCATCGCTATCCCACGCCCGCGATTGCCCACCACGAGCAGGTCCGCGTCTTTGGACGCCTCGGTGAGCGCCGCGACCGGATGCACAGAGGTGATATCCGCGATCGCGTCGACCTCGGGGTGTTCGGCCCGCCAAGGGGTGAGCCGATCGTGGACGAAGTCGTACTGGGCTTGTTGTAGCCGGTCCCAGTCGAGCGAGACCGCGTGAATGGGGACGGAGTAGGCGTAGAGGACGTGCAGCGGCACTCCGCGCAGGGACGCCTCGTTGAAGGCGTGGGCCAGGGCGGGCTCTGAGGAGTCGGTCTCGTCCAGACCTACCACGACCCGACCATGGTCAGCCGCGACCGAGCGTACGACGACGATCGTGCCGTGGGCGTGGCCCGCCAATCGCAGGCTCACCGAGCCGAGCAACGCGCTGGCGAATCTACTCCGGCCGCGCGAGCCGACCACCAGTTCGGCGGCCGGCTCCGCCTGCGCCCGCAGCTCGGCCACCGGCGATCCGATCTTCACCTTGGTGGCGACCTCGATGCCGGGCCAGCGGGCCATGACAGCCTGGGCCTTCTTCTCCAGCATGGCCTCGGCGGCCTCCCTGAGGCCATCCAGCAGGCCAGGGATCGGGAAACGGGGAAGTTCGTAGGAGCCGTGTTCGATCACATGTACGAGCTCAAGCCGTAGTCTTTTGCGCGTGGCATCGGCAGCAGCCCAAGCGATGGCGGTGTCGGCGCCCGGCGAGTCGTCAGTCCCCACGACGATGACGTCGTTCATGGTTGCGCCTTTCGCTAGCCGTTGAGGACGTCGTACGGGCCCTCTGCCCGAAGCGTGGCAAAACCACGGCAAAGAGCCTCAAGGCTGGCCGTTCATCCGGAGTCGTCCGCCTTCGGTGAGCTGAGGCCAGATCTCCGTTGTGAACAGGAGGTCCAAGGGCCCCCTGAGTTCGGGTCATATGCCCCTGTCGTCAACCGTTGCCTCCGCCGGAGGCTGAAGAATAGGGGAGGTACATGATGAGGCGCGCGAGTCAGTGGGTGATGCTTCGAGTGCGCCGGTACTGGCTGGGACGGAATCCGCTGCGTCGTCGCTCCGATCGGCTGGAAGCGGCAGGTGTGGCCGTCACGTTGATTCTGCTGCTGTTCAGCGTCTGGCCGGCCGTCGTCGTGGGGCGGTCGGTCTATGAGAGAGGCCTGCAGGCCGAGCGAGCCGGCCAGGGCATCCGCCAGTCGGTGACGGCGACTCTGGCCCGGGATGCGCCGTACACCCTTCCTGCCGGAGGCGGCGAGGATGGCGCGGAGCCGGGATCACACGCTCCCGCGCGGTGGATGGCTCCCTCCGGTCACTGGATGACGGGCGAGGTGGCCGTGCCCGCGGGCACCAGAGCGGGTACGTCCGTAAAGGTATGGATCGACGGTCACGGCGAGTTGACCACTCCTCCGACGAGCCACGCGGAAACACTGACGGGCGCCATGGTCGCGGCCTTCCTGGTCGTCGTGGGATCAGCGGCTGCACTGTCGTTGGCCTTCCGGGCTTTCAGAGGGTTGCTCGACAGAGGGCGGTACGCGGCGTGGGACGCCTCTTGGGCGGAGGCATGCGCGCGGTGGCGCCGCCGCAAACCTGACGGGTAGCCTCGTTACATCTCACACGGCGTACAGCGAGAGCCGAAGATCAGGTTTTGTCCGCCACGGCGATCACGACCAGCGGGCCCTTGTCGTACTGGACGAGGGCATGGCCGACCGATGCCCGGATCGGCGGGTGCCTTACCCTCCCTGAAGCGTTCCCGGCCGGCCCGGGCTTGGGCCGCGGAGCCAGGGCCATTGGTCCTCAAAGAGAAGGACTTCCGTCCCTGGCGAGACGAACCGGACGGCGGGAGGTTGGTTTTAGGCCTGTGAGACGAGCGAGGGAGTCCAACCTGAGAGCCTCGAAGGAGGATCAATGGAAGGGCTGAGAGGTCGGAAAGCCGAAAGACTGACCGGCGACCCCTAGCCACCTGATCCGGACCATACCGGCGAAGGGAGAGCGCCTCGCAGGTCTTCGTCGTGTGCAGCCCGGGAACTCCGAACGTGTTCAGCCGGCTCGGACACGTGATGGCCGCGCCCTCCCCGGCCTGCGCGCGCAACATGGTCCCCGTTGAGCAGTTCGGCGCTCACGTGGAGGTGGTCGTGGGACCCGGCCGTCAGAGCGGCGGCCTCTCGGGAACCGTCCACCCCTACGATGATCGGCTCGGACAAGCGATCAACCTCCCCCGGCCGTCCCGGCGGGTAGCAACACGGTACGCACGTCCCGAGGGAGCCGTTCGAGCACATGCGTAACCGACGCCTCAGAGATCTCCCCGCACAGGAATTCCGTGACAGTGGCAGCGAACTGGGGCACATCCCTGAGCGCGACGCGGGCCGAGCGTGCGAAGTACTCGATGAACTCCTCCCGGCTCCGGCGGATCGGTACGCGGCTGGGCTCCCAGCCGTTGTAATACACCCCACGGAGCAGATCGGGCAGTTGCGCGGCCAAGTGGGCCGCGCTGTCCACGGTCAAACCGTCCCTGACCGCGTGCAGCCAGCCCCTCAACACCCGCTGGGCCAAGTTCCGGTCCTCGGTGCCGATCGCGTCAGCCAGATCGCCCAGCCATCGGTTGGTGGTCTGGACAGTGTGCTCGATGCTCTGTACTCGTGTGTGCGGCATTGTTCCCTCCCTGTGCATGCCCGCCGCCACAGAACCTTCAGTTCCGGGCAAGTAGGTCGTCCAGCGACTCATCGCGATGGAGCCGTCCGATGGCATCGGCCAGTGGCGAGGCCGCCGAGCACACCCCAAGCCGCATCGGCGGCGTAGGCGGCCGGGCAACGGTGTCGGTTGACCAGGACCTGATGGATCCCGGCACGATCGAGACGCCCGCCGCGGCCTCGATCGTGGCAAGCGCCTGGTTCCGCCGCCACCGAGGCCCCCCGCTGGCAGCGGAGTATCAGGCCCGCGTGTCAGTCGAGTGCGTAAACGCGATGAACGAACTCGGCAAGCTTGTTGTCGGGCAGTTCTTTCGCGAGATCGGCCTCGCTGATGATGCCGGCAAGGCGGTGACTTTCGATCACGGGCAGGCGCTTGACGTGGTTCTGCTCCATCTTGAACAGCGCCTCCTCGAGGCTGGCATCGGCATCCACCCATACCAGCCCCCGAGCCAGCTCCCCGGCGGTGGTCTGGTCGATGTCCCCGCCGTGGGCGCAGCACTGGACCACGATGTCCCGGTCAGTGATGATGCCCTTGAGCCGGTCGTCGTCCCCGCAGATGGGCAGCGCGCCGACGCCGAGATCGCACATCATCTGCGAGGCGACGCGCAAACTCTCGTGTTCGCCGATGCACTGGACCCCCTCGTGCATCACGTCCCGGGCTTTCACTCCGGTTTCGCCTATATCCATCGCTCGCCTCCCGAACAGGGTACGAAGCGCTCTCTTCTGCCCCTACCCGTGCTGGTCCGAGCATGGGCAGGCGTGCCGCCGGAAGATGTAAAAATCGTTCGACGAACTCTCTGGGATGCCTCATGCGTTCACGTGCTCGACCCTCGCATCGGGCCCTGGGAACACCAGGGTGTCGTGCTCTGAGTCGAACCAGTGCACCATGTAGGGCGGCGAGCCGTCCGTGTGCTCCACCACGGTGATGACGCCGATCCGGCGCGGATCACTCTCGTGACGGCCCTCGATGACCAGCTTGTCTCCAACGACAGCCTTCATCATGCACCTCCGTTGGTCCTCTCCCCTCAAGGGACGCTCTTCCCGCATTCGGCATGCCGACTCCGGAGGCAGGACCCGAGCGCCGGCCGGCGGTCACACGTCAAGGGTGACCGTGCACATCCATTGGTCCCCGCGCTGCTCGAAAGCCAGCCGGTGCAGGGTGACCGCCTTGGGAACCGCCCCGGTCTGCGCCATCGTCTCGACCTCTGCCGTCGCCAGCAGCAGCCCGTCCTCCTCCGGCGTGGCGCGGATGGGCACCTGACCGGTGGTGTCCATCCTGTAGATCACCTCATCGAGCGCGGCGACGAGCCGGTCTTCCGGGCGGCCCGGCGCGAGGCGCACGCGCTGCTCGGCGCACGCGACCCCACCTGCCGTGTCCAGGAAGCTGTCGCTCATGGCGAGGACCGCCTCGGCGATGCACTCCATGACCGTCGGCGCCCAGGCCTGGATGCGGGTGTCGGCCGTGTGCGGCAGCGTACGATGCCCGCGGGTCATCTCTCACCCCTTGACCACGCCCAACGGCACCAGCCTGGCCACCTTGCGGCACAATCCCGCGCACTCGGCGGCGGTCACCACCTCGTCGACGTCCTTGTACGCGGCCGGGGTCTCCTCGGCCAGGCCGCGCCAGGTGGAGCCACGCACGGCGATGCCGCGGGCCTCCAGCCGGTCGCGCAGTTCACGGCCGCTGATGGAGCGCGCCGCCCGGTGGCGGCTCTGGGTACGGCCCGCGCCGTGGCAGGTGGAATGGAACGCCTCGCCGCCGGAGACGCCGACCAGCACGTACGACGCCGTTCCCATGGTCCCGGGTATCAGCACCGGCTGCCCGACGGCCGCCAGGTCGGCCGGCAGATCTGGATGGCCGGGCGGCAGGGCGAGGGTGGCGCCCTTGCGGTGCACGCACAGCAGCCTGCCGTCGTGCTTCTCGATCTTGGCGAGATTGTGCGAGACGTCGTACACCAACTCCAGTTCCGCGCCTGTGACCTCGGCGAACGCGCGCCTCACCGCCTGGCCGAGCAGCTGACGGTTGGCCCGGCCATAGTTGGCGGCAGCGGCCATCGCCCCCAGGTACGCCCGGCCCTGGGGCGAGCCGACCGGTGCGCAGGCGAGCTGCCGATCCGGAACCTGGATGCCATATCGGGGCATGGCCACCTCCATCGCGCGGACGTGGTCGGTGCATATCTGGTGCCCGAGCCCGCGCGATCCGCAGTGGATCATCACGCACACCTGGCCGGCGCGCAGCCCGAAGGCGGCTGCCGCCTTCTCGTCGTAGACCTGGTCGACCGCCTGCACTTCCAGGAAGTGGTTGCCCGAGCCCAGGCTGCCCACCTGACCCTGGCCGCGTTCCATGGCCCGCGTGCTCACGTGAGAGGCATCGGCGTCGGCGACCGCTCCGCGGTCCTCGCAACGCTCCAGATCGCGGGGGACGCCGTGGCCCTGCTCGACGGCGTAGCGGGCGCCGCCGTACAGGATGTTCTCGAGCCGGGCACGGCCGGGCGACTGCCAGACCGCGTCCCTGCTCGGGCCCCGCGGGATCGTGACGTCGAGGAGATCCATCAGCCGGTCGCGGCGCAGCCCTTCACTGTCCACGTCCGCGGCCAGCAGTCGCACCCCGCAGGAGATGTCGAACCCGACCCCACCAGGCGAGACGACACCACCCGCTGCCACGTCGGTGGCCGCCACGCCGCCGATCGGGAAGCCGTACCCCCAGTGGAGATCGGGCATCCCGTACGAGGCGCCGACGATCTCCGGCAGGGTGGCCACGTTGATCACCTGCTGGAGTGCCTCGTCTTCGGGCAGCAGTGCGCGGGAGGTGAACACGATCCCGGGCACTCGCATGGCCCCATGCCTGTCGATGCGGAATCGATGGGAGGTCTCCTTGACGAGCTCCATCCGGGCTCCTCATGAGGGTGTCAAGACACAAACTGTCAGGCCCGCGGAGCGAGTGACTCCCTCGCCCGCCTCGCGGGCAATGTCCATCCTCCCTCCCGCCGGCTGATCCCCTCAGGGGCGAAAGACCTTTATCCCCGGCCCGTTCGGCCTGATCTGGTCGGCGCGGACGGCTCGGTGTGGGCCCATCATCGAGGCTGGGCGGCGCCCTGACGCCCCCACTCCTTCTCGCGCGAGCCGGGGCAGGACCGTTCAGCCTTTGGCCAGGGCCGGGACGCCGACATCGGTAGAGCCGCTTTTGCCGGCACGCCACCGGAAAGTGCGGCTGAGGTTTCTGGAGGGCCGTGGCACCACCGCGACGTGAGGGCCGTCAGGTGCTGCCGATGAGGCCACCTGGCGTGCCCCGGTGCCTGCGCCCAGTGGCCGCGGCGAGCGCCTGCTCAAGGCTGTCGTGCGTCGGCAACCACCGGTCCATTCCGCTGAGCCGCAGGACACGAACGGGCTCACGCTGTAGACCCACCAGCCGAAGGGCGCCGCCATCACGGCTGATCTCCTGCCGTAGGCGCAGCAACGCGTTCAACCCGGTGCAGTCCATGAAGGAGGTGCCGGCCAGGTCCATGACGACTTCATCGCCGGCCCGGTGGACTCGGCGTACGAACTCCTCCAGCTCATCGGCAGTCGCCAGGTCGAGCTCCCCGCTGACCACGATGATGGTGACCCCTGCCAGGTACTGCCGCCTAAGGGTGATCTCACCCATACTCTCCACGATAGAACTTCCGCGGATAAAGGCCGGATGAGCTTCCTTCTCCGGTCCGCCACGCTTGCCGCAAAGCCGTCACCAAGGGGCGGCCGGGGGGTTGGGGGAGGCGTAAAGGCTTGATACATGATGCGGGCGTTCGTCTGGCCGAACGGCTGGCTGGACTCGTCACCGATGAGAACGTGGTCGTCCTCGGGCTGCCCAGAGGTGGCATGCCCGTGGCCTTCGAGGTGGCTCGGGCCGCCTGCCGGATGTCCGCCTACCGCCGAGGGCACGGTGCGGTGACGAACCGGCTCAGGGGCCATCCCCGGATCCATGGCCACCCCACCGCGGCCGCCCAGTCAGAGCATCCTGGGCGCGGGACTGTGGCAGCGCCTGATCCGCATCGCCGTCGTCCTGACCGCCGTCACGCTCGGAGTGGCCGTCTGGGCCCACCAGACCGGCCGCCCCTGGCAGAGCATGGCCTTCTTCGCCCTCGGCGCCACCCAGCTCGGTGTCGCGCTCGGCTCCCGTACCCGGCCGGGCACGCTGGCCAATCCGATGCTGCTGCTCGCCGTCGCCGGTGCGCTCGTCCTGCAACTCGCCGGGCTGTACCTCCCACCGCTCCAAGAGTTGCTCGGCACCCAACCGCTGGGCCTTGGCGACCTGCTCATCGTCGGCGCACTGTCGGTCCTCGGCTACGCCGCCGTCCGCCTCGACCGGATCCTGCACCCGCCCCGCCCCCAACGGCCCACCCACCCATTGATCACATCACGGTGATCGACCAGCTCGGGCAGGCGGGTGACGTCGCCTTCGATGAAGCGCGGGGTCAGGCCGGTGGCGGTGGCGGTGGCGTCGCGGCGGGCGGCTGATCCTGATGGTGACCGGAGCGCTGCGCTTCTCGACCGGCCCGGTGTGGCCGCTGGCCGTGGCCATACCCGCGAGCGTGATCCAGCGTGCCGGCCGTCGTGCGTGCCCCTTCCCGCGGTGATGGCGGCCTAGAGAGCCGGGCTGCGACGTTCGATGAAGACCACGTCGCGCCAGACGCCGTGGTGGCATCCGATGCGCTCGCGCACTCCCACCTCCCGGAAACCAAGCGCCTGATGGAGTGCGAGGCTGGCGGCATTCTCGGGAAAGACCCCGGACTGGATGGTCCAGACGCCCGCGTCCTCGGCGGCCGCGACGAGCGTCTGCAGCAGGGAGCGGCCGATCCCTTGCGCCTGGCAGCCAGGGTGGACGTAGATGCTGTGCTCGACCACGCCGGTGTAGACGGGCCTGGCCGAAACCCGGGAGGCCGCCACCCAGCCGGCCAACTGGCCCGTCTCGGTATCGACGGCCACATAACGCAGTTGCTCAAGCCTGGCGGCGTTGAAGCCTTCCCAGCTCGGCGCCACGGTCTCGAAGCCGGCCTGCCCCGTGTCCAGGCCGGCCTGGTAGATGGCCAGCACCTGCTCGGCATCGGCCTCACACATCGGCCGGATCTCCAGTCCTGGCCCGGCGGCGGGTTTGGCCGCCTGGACGATCGCCGAGTGCACGCCGTCGCCGTGGCCGGCGGTCAGCGTGATGCGTACGCCGACGAACCCAGCCGCCGCGAGCAAAGCGCGGTACTCGCCTACCGGCAGCGCCCCGGCCACGCAGCCGATCCGCTGCTCGGCAGCCAGACGACGGGCCTGATCGACGTCACCCTCGACCACGACATCGCTGACACCGAACCGGCCGCCCGGCCGCAGCACGCGGAACGCCTCGGCCAGAACGGCGGCTTTGTCATCGGAGAGGTTGATCACGCAATTGGAGATGACCACGTCCACTGACCGATCGGACAGCGGCACACATTCGATGCTGCCCTTCAGGAACTCGGCGTTGGTCACGCCCGCCTGCACGGCATTGCGACGGGCCAACGCCAGCATGTCGGAGCTGGCGTCCAGCCCGTACGCCTTGCCTCGCGGGCCGACTCGGCGCGCCGAGAGCAGCACGTCGATGCCGCCGCCCGAGCCCAGATCCAAGACGGTCTCTCCAGCGCGCAGCTCGGCCACGGCGACGGGGTTACCGCAGCCCAGGCTGGCCCGCACCGCGCCGTCCGGCAGGCCGCTGGTGTCGTCGTAGCCGGCAGTGCCGAAACAGCCCTGATCGAAGGCGTCCTGGCCGCAGTCGGCGACCGTCCGGCCGGCGGAGGCGGCCCGGGCCAGAGCGGAGTAGTGGTCGATGATCTCGTCAGACGACATGACGGCACTCCTTCACTCGCAGGTGGGCGCGTCCGGAACGGGCTTGCCCATGACCACGTCGGCGGCGGTCGGGAAACAGCTCACACAGTTCTCGTTGATCCGGTACAGGCTGGAGGTGCCTTGCTTGTCGACCAGCACGAAGCGGACCTCGGCCAGGATCTTCAAATGGTGCGAGACGGTGGACTGCCCCACCCCGGATGCGGTCACGATCTCGCCCACGCTCATCGGCGCGCGCCGGCGAGCCAGCAGCGACACGATCTGGATCCGCGTCGCGTCGGCCAGGGCCTTGAACCAGCTCGCGTACTCCTCGGCCTCCGCGCGCGGCAGAGGCCCCTTCTCCTCGTTCATCGTCAATCGACGATAATCGATAGATGGGGGGAGCGGAAGCCCTCAGGCAATCACGCTGGAGGGCATACCCCACTTCCGGAATCGAGCAATTCCAGGAGTGAATGCTCCCGACCGGCACGCGGCCATTTCATGTGTCCGCCGATTCGGGCTCCGGCCCTGGCTTAGGCGTATTCGGCCAGGCCGGAGCAGTCGAAATCGAGTGCGCCGTGGCAAGATCCGTTCGCATGTACGGCTCTTACTACTGGACGCACCCGCGCTTCTCCGACGAGCGGCTGATGTCCGCCTGCGAGGCCCTTCAGGCCGACGTCGCGGAAACCTGGTCGGGGCCGATCAGCCCGTTCCTCACTCTCCTGCGGAGCGGCGACCAGGCCGCGGTCGGGATCGCGCTGGACGTGTACCGGCGGTCCAGCGCGCTCAGCCGATTCGGGGGAGCCCCGTTGTACGGGGCACATCAGGCCGAGGTGCTGAAGGCCGCTCGTGAGCTCCTTCGGCAGCCGCCCTCGTCCGCCGACATGAGCCCGGAGACCGGCGCGGGCGCGAACCACGCCAGCGCCCTCAACGCGATGATGAACGTCGCCGAGCAACAGGACTGCGACCTGATCGCGGACGCTCTGGAGCAGACGACGAACCCCGCGGTCGTCGAGGCGGCGGCCGACGCCGCGGGCGCCGCTTTCTTCCACACCGAAGGCCCTCCTCACCTGCGCCTCCTCGCGCTGGTCGCCGCTTACATCGACGACGCCGACCGTCCGCTCCGGCTGCGCGTCCGGATGCTCTCGGCTCTCGAGGGCTGCCAGGATCCTGAGGCCACGGCGCACCTTCTGCGGGCTCTCCACCGGCCCGAGGTGGAGATCCAGGTACAGGCCGCCGTCGGTCTGGCCGACGGCGACCGTCTGGACGCCCACCGCGAACTCCTGGAACGCGTTGCGGCTTCCTGGCCGGACGACGCCCCCTACATGGCCGAGGAGGTACGGCGGATCCTGGCGGGCGAGGACGACTGACCTGGCTTGCACGTCTGGCAAGGCTCCTGTGGTCTCCGAGCGTCTGACCGGGGTGAGTCAGAGTCGGGCCGCGGTCCAGCAGTCCGGCGCGCCAGGCTTCCCACATCCCACCATGGCGTCGAGGACCTTGGCGAGGTCGGACGTCCTGGCGTTGCCGGGGTCGTTGGACTCCTGGTTCGGATCCGCCACCGTGTCGTAGTACTCGGGCTCCGCCTCGCCCTCGTACTCCACGTACAGCTCTCCGGCAGTGCGCACCGCCGCGTAGCTGGGCGGCTGTGCGTTCCCCGCCTGGAGCGGCTCGGCATCGGGGTCCGGCTCGCCCGGCGCGGCCGGGTTGGGCTTGACGTGCTCGATCAGCGCCGTCTTCCGCCAGTCCTTCACCTTGTGGCCCTGGATGAGCGGCAGCAGGCTGCGTCCGTCACGGCCGTCACGGGTGGCCGCGCCGATCCCGGCCATGTCGAGGAAGGTCGCGAACAGGTCGACGTTCTGGGCGATGGCGCCGCTCACCAGGTCGCCATGCCGTCCCGCCGTAGGCCGTTTGACCAGCAGCGGCACCCGGACGTCGTGGTCGTAGGCGGTGGACTTGCCGCGTACGAGGCGGTGCTGGCCGAGATGGAACCCGTTGTCGCTGGTGAACACCACATACGTGTTGCGCTTCTCGGCGTCCGTCAGCGTGGAAAGGACACGCGCCACCATGTCGTCCACCGACTGCACCATGCGGATCCGGTCGCGGAAGTCCTTGCGCAGCTCCTTGACCAGCGCGGGGGCGAGCGGAGCGCGGCGTACCCACGAGGGCTTGTCGGCGGTGTCCTCATCGAACGCCGGCAACGTGCTCACGTCGATGTCGTTGCAATCGGGCCCGCCGCAGTCGCCGTGCGGGAACTCCCCGGCCGGGAACTGGGTCTTGGGCCGGTCGCGGCGCGCGGGTGGGAAGCGCGGCTCCTTGTCGCCCGGCTTGGCGCCGATCCTGGAGTGCGGCGCGAACGGCGAGACCTGGAGGAAGAACGGCCGGTCCGGGGCGCGCTCGCGTGAGCGCTCGATGAAGTCCGTGGCCCGCTTGGCGAGCTCGTCCACCAGGTAAGTGCCGTCGGAGGTGTCCAGACCGGGAGCCTCCCCCTTGACGTAGCGGGTGAGCTGGTACTTGAACTCGCTGTAACCGCCGCCGGCCGCCACATGCCACTCGTCCCAGCCGGGCGGGACGTGGTAGTCGGCGTCCACCGGATACTCGTTGATGTACTTGCCGAGGTAGCCGGTGCGGTATCCGGCCTGTTCCAGCGAGACGGCGTAGGTCCTGGACTCGTGCGGTGCGAACGCCTTGTAGCCACCGCGATCGGAGTTCTTGTTCGTGGCCACGCCGGTATTGTGCGGGAACTGGCCGGTGAACATCGAGGCGCGTGACGGGCAGCACAGCGAGTTGGACACGTAGTAGTTGCTGAACGTCGTGCCGTCGTCGGCCAGGCCGCGCACGGTGTCCATGTACGCGAGCAGGTCGGCGGACATGTCGTCGACGAGGAAGAAGATGATGTTCGGCCGCTGGGGCTTGGCGACCGCGACCGTCCCCGCGCTCGCTTGCGAAACCAGGCTCAGGCCGAGGACAAGCGCGGTGGCCACCGCTAAAGCTCTGCGGATATGTCGGGTTATCGCCATGACCGCCTTCTTTACAATTGTCCGACGATGAAGGTGGAACGCAGGCTAATAGCGCTCAATACGGCGATCAACCGATTGATCCTGAAGGCTTCCTGGCAAAGCGCGCCGCATGCGCGTCACGGCCAGCCTCACTGCCGTCGGACGGGTGTGACCGGGGTCAGGTCTGCGCGGGTACGGCCCGGGCCTCCGCCCGCTCGATGCGCGCCTTGACGTCGCGGAAGTGCAGCCGCATCGCCTCCCGTGCGGCCTCGGCGTCCCGGGCGCGAAGCGCCGCCACGATCCGGCGGTGGTTGACCGCGATCTCGGCGGTCCGCTCCTCCGGCGGGCCGAGCGTCGGCTCGACCTCGTGGTAGACGTCCCAGAACAGGCCGATCAGCTGCAGCACCAGTTCGTTGCCGCACGAGTCGTACAGCAGCGCGTGGAACGCCCGATCGGCTTCCCGGTCCCGATCCATGCCATTGGCCAGGGCCTCCAACGCGGCGAGCCGGGGAGCGCTGGTGCTCTGAGCCACCTGGCCGATCAGCCCGGTCTCGAGCAGCTCGCGGACCTCGACCAGATCGTGCAGCGCGCGGATCCCACCCGGCCCCGAACGCACCCGGAAGGCGAACGACGGAGTCAGCGCGTCGAGCGACGCGTGCCCGACGAACGTCCCATGTCCGTGCCGGATCTCGACGATGCCCAACGCCTGCAGGGCCCGCACGGCCTCGCGGACGCTGTTGCGGCTCGCCCCGAGCAGCTCCATCAACTGCACTTCGGTCGGCATCGGTGACCCGGGGACCAGTCCGCGCTCGTGAATCAGGGCGACGATACGCTCCTGAAGTGACGCATCGTCACGTGTACGCATGCCACCCCCAGGCTCGTCGAAGGCCTTGCGTCAAACATCCCGCCTCTTGGTCCCGGAAGGCCAGCCCGGTAGAGGAAAGTTTACGCCGACGACACAGATGACCCCCCGGGCGGACATGGCCTGTTCGCGCGCTCATTCGGGGACATAGGATGTTCTACGTGTACCGAACGGATGGCGGGGCCCTGTGGAGACGTTGACGCCGGGGTCGCTCGGCGGCACCTGGGGCACGGTCCTGCTGCCCATCCGGGACGACGAGTCGATCGACTGGACCCGCCTTGAGGCGGCGCTGGACGTGCTCGTCGCCGCGGGGCTTGACGGCCTGTACGCGCACGGCACCGCGGGCGAGTTCCACGCGCTCGGGGAGGATGAGTACGACCGCGTCAACGCGCTGACGGCCGAGCGGTGCGAACGGCACGGGCTCCCGTTCCAGATCGGCGCCGGCCACATGAGCGCGCAGACCTGCCTGGCCCGGAGCCTCGAACGGCCCCTCGGCCAGCAGCCGGGTGTTGGCCACGCAGTTGAGCGCCACCCCTCCGGC
>NZ_JBSFTC010000137.1:0-28725 GCF_053590415.1 Nonomuraea sp. NPDC003201 | reverse complement strand
GCCCCGCCCCGGCGGGGGTGGGGGCGCCGGCGCCCCCCCCCCCGCCGGCGGCGCCCCCCCCCCCGCCCGCCCCCACCACCCCCCCCCCGGCGGCGCCGGGCCCGGTGACGGGGCGGACGCCGCAGGCCAGCACGACGAGGTCGGCCTCGATCAGCTCGCCGCCGGCCAGCCGGACGCCGTCCTCCCGCACCGACTCGGCGCTGACGCCGGTGCGGATCTCGACGCCGAGCCCGGCGAGCGTCTCGCCGAGCACCTCGCCCGCCTCGACGTCGAGCTGGCGCTCCATGAGGTGCCCGGCCAGGTGCAGCAGCGTCACGGGCAGGCCGCGCCCGGCCAGCCCGCGGGCGGCCTCGATGCCGAGCAGGCCGCCGCCGACGACCACGGCCCTGCGGGCCTGGTCGGCGGCCTCCATGATGCGCTCGCAGTCGTCGAGCGTGCGGAACGGGATGGCCCGCTCCACGCCGGGGATCGGCGGCACGACGGCCTCGCTGCCCATGGCCAGGACCAGCAGGTCGTACGGCTCGCGCCGCCCGCCCTCGGTCACCACGTGCCTGGTCTCCCTGTCGATGTGGGCGACCGCGTCGCCGAAGGCGGCCTCGACGTTGTGGGCGTCGTACCAGGAGGATTCGAGCAGCCTCACCTGCTCGGGACGCGAGCTGCCGGCCAGCACGTTGGACAGCAGCACCCTGTTGTACGGCTGGCGCGACTCCGCGCCGAAGATCGTGATCCTGATGTGCGGGTCCCTGGTCCGTACCTCGCTGACCAGCCGCGACCCGGCCATCCCGTTGCCGACGACGACGAGCCTCATGTGTCCCTCTCCACCCTGACCGCGCAGACCTTGAACTCCGGCATCCTCGAGGTCGGGTCCAGCGCCGGGTTGGTGAGCCGGTTGGCGCCCTCCCAGTGGAAGGGCATGAAAACGGTGTCGCGCCTGATGGCGTCGCTGATCCTGGCCACGGCCTTCCCCTCGCCTCTCCTGCTGCTGACCCGTACGACGTCCCCGGGCGAGATGTCGAGCTGCTCGGCGAGGTCCGGGTGCAGCTCGACGAACGGCTCGGGAGCCGCCTGGACGAGCGGCGCGATCCTGCGGGTCTGGGCGCCGCTCTGGTAGTGGGCGAGCACCCGTCCGGTGCTCAGGTAGATCGGGTAGTCCGCGTCGGTCTCCTCGGCCGCGGGCCGGTGCTGGACGGGCACGAACCTGGCGCGGCCGTCCGGGTGGGCGAAGGAGTCGAGGAACGGGCGCGGCGTGCCGGGGTGCTCCGGTTCGGGGCAGGGCCAGAAGACGCCCTTCTCTTCGGTGATGCGCTCGTAGGTGATGCCCGAGTAGTCGGCCGCCCCGCCCTTGCTCGCGCGGCGCAGCTCGTCGAAGATCTTGACCGGCTCGGTCTCCAAGGGGTGCCCGAGCCGTTCGGCGAGCCCGGCGAGCACGTCGAGGTCGCTCCTGACGCCCTCGGGCGGGGCCACGGCCCGGTTGCGGAGCAGGACGCGGCCTTCGAGGTTGGTCATGGTGCCGGTCTCCTCGGCCCACTGCGTGACCGGGAAGACCACGTCGGCCATCGCCGCGGTCTCGGACATGACGAAGTCGCAGGTCACCAGCAGGTCGAGGGAGGCGATGCGCTCGGCCACGTGCTCGGAGGCGGGCGCGGAGATCACGGGGTTGGAGCCGAACAGGAGCAGCGCCCGCGGCCCGCCGGGGGTGCCGAGGGCGTCGAGCAGCTCGTACGCCGACCGCCCCGGCCCCGGGAGGCTGTCCGCCGGGACGCCCCACACGCCCGCGACGTGCTCGCGGGCCGCCGGGTCGTCGATCTTGCGGTAGCCGGGGAGCTGGTCGGCCTTCTGCCCGTGCTCCCTGCCGCCCTGGCCGTTGCCCTGCCCGGTCACGCAGCCGTACCCGGAGCCGTGCCGCCCGGGCAGGCCCAGCGCCAGCGCCAGGTTGATGAACGCGCTGACCGTGTCGGTGCCCTTGGCGTGCTGCTCGGCGCCGCGCCCGGTCAGGATGTACGCGTTGCCCGCCGCGGCCAGCGCCCGGACGGCCTGCCGCATCCGGTAGACCGGCACCCCGGTGATCCGCTCCACCCGCTCCGGCCACCAGGCGGCCAGCGAGGTGCGGACCTCCTCGTACCCGGTGGTCCTGGCCGCCACGTACGCCTCGTCCACGAGCTCGTCGGCGATGGCCAGGTGCAGCATCCCGAGCGCCAGGGCCAGGTCGGTGCCGGGCGTGGGCTGCAGGTGCAGCCAGGCCTGCCTGGCCGTCTGGGAGCGCCGCGGGTCGATGACGATCACCCGGGGTCCCGACAGGTGGCGCACGAACGGCGGCATGGTCTCGGCGACGTTCGCGCCGGCCAGCAGCACGATGTCGGCCTCGGCCAGGTCGGTGATGGGGAACGGCATGCCGCGGTCCATGCCGAACGCCTCGATCGAGGCGGCGGCGGCCGACGACATGCAGAAGCGGCCGTTGTAGTCGATCTGGCTGGTGCCCAGCGCGACCCTGGCGAACTTGCCGAGCGTGTAGGCCTTCTCGTTGGTGAGCCCGCCGCCGCCGAACACGGCCACGCCGTCGGGGCCGTGTTCGGCGCGGATCGCGGACAGCCGCTCCGCCACGTGGTCGAGCGCGACCTCCCACTCCACCGGCTCGCCGTGCAGGAGCGGGGTGGTCAGGCGCTCGCCGTTGGTGAGCAGCTCGCCCGCCGTCCAGCCCTTCTGGCACAGCGCGCCGGAGGCGTTGGCAGGGATGTCGGTCCTGGGGCTGATGGCCAGGCCCGGGCCGATCTCCATGCCGCACTGGAGTGCGCAGTACGGGCAGTGTGTCTTCACGGGCTCGCTCATCGGGTCAGACCCGGGCATAGGCGAGGCTGGCCACGACCGAGGCGCCGACCTTGCGGGTGTAGCACCACCAGGTCAGGGCGAAACAGGACACGTAGAAGGCGCCGAAGGCGAGGAAGGCGGGCGCCGGGGTCCCGGCCGCGGCGAACGACATCCCGAACGCCCGGTTGATGAGGAACCCGCCCAGCGCTCCCACCGCCGAGATGATGCCGATGGCGGCCGAGGCCTGGCGCTTGCCGTACAGCAGGGACTCCTCGCCCTCGCCGCGCTCGGCGACGGCCTTGGCCTGGAAGATGGCCGGGATCATGCGGTACGTGGAGCCGTTCCCGATGCCGGCGGTGACGAAGAGGAGCTGGAAGGACAGGAAGAACATCCAGAAGTTGCCGGAGGTGCTGGCCGCCCAGACCAGCAGCACCCCGCCGCCCATCCCGGCGAAGTTCCACAGCGTGACGGGGGCGCCGCCGAGCCTGTCGGCCAGCCAGCCGCCCACCGGCCTGATCAGCGAGCCCAGCAGCGGCCCGACGAACGCCACGGCGGCGAACGGGGCCTCGGGGAAGAGGCTCTTGCTGAGCAGCGGGAAGGCCGTGGAGTAGCCGATGAACGAGCCGAAGGTCCCGATGTACAGGAACGACATGATCCAGGTCTGGGCCTTGCCCGCCACCGCGAGTTGCTCGCGCGGGTTGGCCCTGGCGCTGGTGAGGTTGTCCATGAAGAAGAAGGCGCAGGCGCCGGCCACGACGACGAACGGGATCCAGAACCACCCGGCCGCGGCCAGCCCGAGCGAGCCGATCACCAGCGGCATGACGAGCTGGACCGAGCTGACGCCGATGTTGCCGCCCGCGGCGTTCAGCCCCAGGGCGACCCCCTGCTTGTGGCGGGGGTAGAAGTAGGTGATGTTGGCCATGCTGGAGGCGAAGTTCCCCCCGCCGACCCCGGCCAGCGCCGCGATCACCAGGAACAGCCAGTACGGCGTCTCCGGGTTTCCGACGGCCACGCCGAGCAACACGGCCGGGATGAGCAGCAGCGCCGCGCTCACCACGGTGAAGTTGCGCCCGCCGAACTTGGCCGGGCCGAACGTGTAGGGCACGCGCAGCACCGAGCCGACCAGGTTGGGCAGCGCGACCAGCCAGAAGAGCTGGTCCGTGGAGAACTTGTAGACCCCCATCTTGGTGGCCACGATGCTCCACAGCGTCCACACGGTGAAGCCGAGGTGCTCGGCGACGATCGAGAAGATCAGGTTGCGCCGTGCGACGCGCTTGCCTGAGCTCTCCCAGAAAGCTGGGTCATCGGGGTGCCACTCGGCGATCCAGCGCGCCATCGGCTTTCTCCTACGTTCGGCGTCCGGGGGGAACTCCAAAGTAGGAAGCGCGCGTTACGCACTTTGACGATCCGTGGCTGTGCGTTCGTTACGTGTGATTCACCGGCGTAACAAGCCACGCACATGCGTCACGGAGGAAACCTGCTCGTAATACGGGCCGATGATCAGGCGTAATCTTCTGCGTGGCTTGTCACGATACGTGAGCGATCAGTCCTGGCGGTCGGCCAGGCGCCGCAGCGGCTCGCCGGTCAGCCGGTACTTCAGCCACTCGTCCTGGCGCACCGCGCCGAGCCTGTCGTAGAAGGCGACGCTGGGCTCGTTCCAGTCGAGCACCACCCATTCGAAGCGCTGGTAGCCGCGCTCGGCGCAGATCCCGGCCAGCTCCTTCATGAGCGAGACCCCGTGGCCGCCGCCCCGGTGCTGGGGGCGTACGTACAGGTCCTCCATGTAGATGCCGTGCACGCCGCGCCACGTCGAGAACGTCAGGAACCAGAGCGTGAAGCCGGCCACCTCGCCGTCGTGCTCGGCGATGTGGACGAACGCGGCCGGGTTGTCGGCGAAGAGCGCGGTGTGCAGCTGCTCCTCGGTGACCGTCGCCTCGTGCGCGGCCTTCTCGTACTCGGCGAGCTCACGGATCATGCTGGCGATTTCGGGCACGTCGGCGGGTGTCGCGGGGCGAATCATGGCACCCAGCGTATGACCCCTCCCCGATTGAACCCGCCCAGTGTGTCAAACGTCGTAGTTGTCAGAACGGTATTCGGGGACCGTGGCAGACGCTCAGGCAAGGTATCGGACTGGGGAGCGGAACCGATGGGCGTTGCACAGCAACCGGGGGTACTCCTGCCCTCGTGCCCCGATCTCAAGCTGGCCCTCGTGCTGGGCGAGCGGGCGCTGTTCGTGAACGGCGACCTGCAGACCGCACGGCGCTGGTTCGACTCGGCGTACCGGCTGGCCGAGCTCTGCGGCGACCCGTCGTCGCTGGCGCGGGCGGCCCTGGGGCTGGGCGGGATCTGGGTGCACGAGCACAGGACATGTGCGGAGTCGGAGATGGTACGCGCCCGCCAGCGGCACGCGCTGTCCTTGATCGACCCCCGCTCGTCGCCGGCCCTGCGGCTGCGCGTGCGGTTGCGGGGCGAGGAGGACTACCGCGCGGGCCGGCACACCACGATCATGGAGCTGCTGGCCGAGACCAGGGGCTCCGGCGACGGGGCGGCGCTGGCCGAGGCGCTGAGCCTGGCGCACCACTGCCTGCTCGGCCCCGAGCACGCGGCGATCAGGCTGGAGCTGGCGAGCGAGCTGATCGGCCAGGCGGCCGTCACCGAGCGCAGGGGCGACCTGCTGATGGGCCTGCTGTGGCGGACGGTCGACCTCTACCTGGCCGCGGACCCGCACGCCGAGCGCGGCCTGGAGGAGCTGCGCGGCCTGCTGACCGGCCACGACCACCTCGCGGTCGGGTACGTGGTCGAGGCGATCGAGGTCATGCTGACCATCCGCGCGGGCCGCTTCGCCGAGGCCGAGAAGCGGGCCGGCGAGTGCTTCGAGCGCGGCGTGGCCGCCGGCGACATGGACGCGACCGGCTGGTACGGCGGCCAGCTCGGCGCCATCCGCTGGTTCCAGGGCCGGGCCGCCGAGCTGCTGCCCGTGCTGTCGGACCTGGTCAGCTCGCCCACGCTGAGCCCGATCGACAACTCGTACCTGGCGGGCCTGGCGCTGGCCGCGGCCGTCGCGGGCGACCGGCGCGCGGCGGCCGGGCACCTGGCCAGGCTGCGCGTGGAGGAGATGCCGGGGTCGAGCACCTGGCTGCTCTCGATGTACTGCGTCGTGGAGACCGCCCACCTGCTGCAGGACCCGGACACGGCCGCCCGCGCGTACGCGCTGCTGCGCCCGTTCGCGGACCTGCCGGTGGTCGCCAGCCTGGGCGTGGCCTGCTTCGGCTCCGTGCACCACTCGCTGGGCATGGCCGCGCTCACCACCGGGGACCTGTCCACGGCGGTGGAGCACCTGCGGGCGGCCGTGCGGGGGAACTTCGCCTTGGGGCACTGGCCGGCCGCCGCGCTGTCGAGGTGGCGGCTGGGCCAGGCGCTGGCGCTGCGCGACGGGACGCAGGACAAGGCGGCCAACCGGGAGCAGGCCGCCGCCGCGCGGGAGGCCAGGGAGCTCGGCATGGTGCTGCCGTCCGTGGTCGGGCGCTCGTCCTCGGGGCAGGACGGCTGCCGCTTCCGCAGGCACGGGCGGCACTGGCAGGTCGAGCTGGGCGGGCGGCTCGCGCTCGTCGACCACAGCGTCGGGATGGCGCACCTGGCCACGCTGGTCGCCAATCCGGGCCGGGAGGTCCTCGCCGCCGACCTGGCCGCGGGGTCGTGGACGCGCGGGCCCGAGGGCGGGTCGGCCCAGCCGGTGCTGGACGACCAGGCCAGGGAGACCTACCGGCAGCGGCTGGGCCAGCTGGAGGCGGAGATCGACGAGCTGGAGTCGATGAACGACCTGGAGCGGGCGGCGGGGCTGCGGCTGGAGCGCGAGTGGCTGGTGGCGGAGCTGACGGCGGCGACGGGCATCGGCGGGCGGGCGCGGCCGTTCACGGGGAGCGAGGAGCGGGCCAGGATCGCCGTGGGCAAGGCGATCAGGCGGGCGCTGGGGCGGATCTCGGCGGTGGACCAGGCGATCGGGGAGGAACTGCGCGCCACAGTGCAGACGGGGCTGCGCTGCTGCTACCGGCCCCGGTAGCTGACCTGCGGCGGGACCGGCCCTCGGGGCGGAGCGCGGTTCCCATCCGGGAGACTGTTCCCATGGAACAACGCATGTTGGGACGAACAGGACGCCAGGTGGGCACGGTCGGCCTCGGCGCGTGGCAGCTCGGCGCCGACTGGGGCCAGGTGACGGAGGACGAGGCGTTCGCCACCCTGGGGGCCGCCGTGGACGCCGGGGTCACCTTCATCGACACGGCCGACGTCTACGGTGACGGCCGGAGCGAGCAGATCGTCGGCCGCTTCGCCAAGGGGCGGCCGGAGCTGACCGTGGCCACCAAGATGGGCCGCCGGCTGGAGCAGATCCCCGCCAACTACGTGATGGCCAACTTCCGGGTCTGGAACGAGCGCTCGCGCCAGAACCTCGGCGTGGACACCCTCGACCTGGTCCAGCTCCACTGCCCGCCGACCCCGGTGTACTCGACGGACGCCGTGTTCGACGCGCTGGACACGCTGGTGGCCGAGCAGAAGATCGCCGCGTACGGGGTCAGCGTGGAGACGTGCGAGGAGGCGCTGACGGCGATCGCGCGGCCGGGGGTGGCGTCCGTGCAGATCATCCTCAACGCGTTCCGGCTCAAGCCGCTGGAGCGGGTCCTGCCCGCCGCCCGGGCCGCCGGGGTGGGCATCATCGCCCGGGTCCCGCTGGCCAGCGGCCTGCTGTCCGGCCGGTACGACGAGCACACGACCTTCGGCGCGGACGACCACCGCACCTACAACCGGCGGGGAGAGGCGTTCGACGTCGGCGAGACCTTCTCGGGCGTGGACTTCCGCACGGGCCTGGAGGCGGTCCGCCGCCTGGTTCCCCTGGTGCCGGAGGGCCTGACGATGGCCCAGTTCGCGCTGCGCTGGATCCTCGACCAGCCCGGCGTGTCGGTGGTGATCCCCGGCGCCCGCAACACGTCCCAGGCCACCGCGAACGCGGCCGCCGCGTCGTCCGCGCCGCTACCGCCGGCCACGCTCGAAGCGGTCGAGGCCGTCTACGACGACCTGATCCGGCCGCAGGTCCACGACCGCTGGTAGGTGCATTGACGGGGCGCCGTCCCCGCCGCCCACGCCTCCCCCTCCGGCTGCACGGCCGAGCTCAACACCCAGGAGCGCTGGGCCACGAGCCTGTGCACGTCGGGCACCGGCGAGCACCGCATCCGACCGCGCCCGGTCCCGGGCCGCGCCCGCACGGCACTCGCCGGGGTCGTCCTCCACCCGATCGGGGAGCAGCACGGCCTGGCCGGTGCGGTGAGACCCCCGTGGCGGCGGGGTGAGGCACGGGTGGCCGCGACGGCGCGCGGACCATGATTGTCGGTGGCGGCGCGTAGCGTCGCGGCTGTGAATCGCACCGACCGGCTCTACGCACTCGTCGAAGACCTGCGCGCCATCGCGCCCCGCTGCCGCTCCGCCCGCGAGCTGGCCAAGCGGTTCGAGGTGAGCGTGCGCACGATCGAGCGCGACATCACCGCCCTGCAGGAGTCAGGGGTGCCGATCTACGCCGAGGCGGGCCGCAAGGGCGGTTACGCGATCGACAAGAAGATGTCCCTGCCCCCGCTCAACTTCACCCCGGCCGAAGCGGTGGCCATCGCGGTGGCGCTCAGCCAGGCCGGCGACCAGCCGTTCGGCCGGCAGGCCCGCAGCGCGTTACGCAAGGTCGTGGCCGCGATGCCGGGCTCCGAGGGCGACCTGGCCAGGGAGCTGGCGCGGCGCGTGCAGCTCGTCCACCACCCGCCGGAGCCCGGCTCCCCCGAGGTCCGGCCGCTCGGGGGCGAGGGCATCTCCCGGGCCATCGAGGAGGCGCTGCTGCGGCGGCGCGTGCTCAGGCTCGAATACGCCGACGCCAAGGGCGCGCTGACCTCGCGGGACGTCGAGCCGGGGGTGTTCCTGGGCGGGCGGGGCGGGTTCTGGTATCTCGTGGCCTGGTGCCGGTTACGCGATGACGTACGGGTCTTCCGGCTCGATCGCATCGCCGCCGCGACCGTGACCGCCGAGCGCAGCCCCGACCGGCCGCTCGAAGGCTTCGCCGCCGACGTGCCCAACATGATCGTGGACACCGCCATGCTCGATTAGTCAATCGAAAACACCGACATAGGGTTGTCGCCACAGCGTTAGATCGTTGCTCTGTTCGAGAAAGGTTCAGTGACGAGGAGACGACGATGGACAACACCGTGACCTGGTTCGAGATCGCGACCGACGATCCCGAAGGCGCCCAGGCGTTCTACGGTGGGTTGTTCGGCTGGACGTTCAGCGCCGGCGAGGGGCCGATCGACTACCGGATGATCGGCTATCCGGGCGGCGAGCAGCCCGGCGGCGGGCTGTTCAACACCAAGGGCGAGTTCCCGGCGCACGCGATCTTCCACGTGCAGGTGGCCGACGTCGAGGCGGCCTGCACCAAGAGCGAGTCGCTGGGCGGCAAGGTGATCACGAAGGTGATCGACGACGGCGCCGGCACCGACTTCGCCTACCTGCGTGACACGTCCGGGAGCGTCTTCGGGGTCTTCCACCGCAGGTGAGCTTCCCCCACAGGTGAATCACCCGTTCGAGGGCCGGGGAGGACGCCTTCCCCGCAGACCCCCGGCGTACGGACGGGCCGCTTCCTAGGAGCGGTTCACCCCTTGCCCTGGGCACGCCGCCGATCGCCGAGCGGCGGCGCGTCCAGGGCCCATCCCCCGTGTCAGAAGGCGGCCTTGGACAGCCAGCGCTTGAGGAGGTCGGCGTCGCCGTACACGGTCAGCGCCTCGGGCGAGCGCCGGCCGTAGAGCATGAGCAGCAGGTCCTGGGCCGTCCCCTGGACGGCGCAGTCGCCCTTGGTGTGCCCGCGCGCCCAGTCGACCGTCCCGGCCGGGCCCTGAGTGATGGTCCACTCGCCGTCGGCGTCGTTCGCGTGGAGGTGGATCGTGGCCCCCTCCGCCTCGAGCTCCGCCAGCGACCGGGTCACCCAGGTCGCGTACGGCAGGTTGTGCAGGAATTCCTCGATGCCGTCGATCGCGACCTCGGCCGGGACGACCGGGTCGATGCCGAGCGCGAGCTCCGCGTCGACCCGGTGGATCACCAGCTCGAAGAGCATCCGGCGGGGCCACCACGACGCCTGCCGGTCCGGGCCCCACGTCCACACCGCCAGCGAGGGGTCGGTGTCGCCGAGCGTGCCGAGCAGCTCGGCCGCCCCGGCGGTCAGCCAGGCCGCGTCGCCGCTCTGCCCCTCGGCCAGCCCGCTGGGCACCTGGCGCGACCAGATCCGCTCCTGGACCTGGTTGCGCAGCACGTGCACCGCCCAGCGGTGCGTCTGGCCGACGTGCGTGATCAGCTCGGCGAGCGTCCATCCCGGGCACGTGGGCACCGGGACGGACAGGTCCGTGGCCAGGGCCGCCAGGCGGGCGGTCTCGGCGTCGATGAGCGAGTCGTATGTCACAGGCCCCACCCTAGGCCGCCGGGCAGGTCGCGCCCTTCTGCGGGAGCTTGCCGTCGATCAGGAACGAGTCCACGAGCTCCAGCACGCACTTGCTGCCCGACAGGTAGGCGCCGTGCCCCTCGCCCTCGTACGTCACCAGCCTGGCGGTCTTGAGCTGGGCCGTCAGCTTGGGCGCCCACTCGTACGGCGTCGCCGGGTCGCCCTTGCCGCCGATCACGACGATCGGCGCCGAGCCGGTGGCGTTCACGTGCCGCGCCTGATCGCTGCCCTTGGCCGGCCAGACCCGGCACAGCCCGCCGGACCCCTCGCTGCCGAACAGCGGCGAGATCTTCATGGCGGCCGCCTCGGTGCGGCGCAGCTCGGCCTCGCTGGGCCGCTCGGAGGTGTCCACGCAGGTGATGGCCGGGAAGCTGGTCATCTGCGTGGAGTATTTGCCGTCCTGGGAGCGGCCGGTGTAGGAGTCGGCCAGGTAGAGCAGCGCCTCGCCGCGCCCCTTGATCGCCTCCGAGAGCGCCTGCTCCAGGAAGGGCCAGGTCAGCTCCGAGTACAGCGCCGCCGCCACGCCCGTGGCGGCCAGGCCCTGGGTGAGCTCGCGGGTGCCGACCTTCAGCGGCTGGGTGGTGAGCTGGTTCAGCAGCTTGTCGACGTTCGCGTTGGCGGTCTCCTGGTCCTTGCCGATGTCGCACTTGTTCTTGACGCACGAGCGCAGGAAGCTCTCGTACGCCTTCTGGAACCCGCGCGTCTGCACCAGCGTGCGCTGCTCGAACGTCACCGTCGGGTCGAGCGGCGCGTCGAGCACCATGCGGCCGACCTTCTTCGGGAACTCGGTGGCGTACACGGCGCCGAGCTGCGTGCCGTACGACATGCCGATGTAGTTGAGCTTGGGGTCGCCGACCGCGTCGCGGATCCGGTCCATGTCCCGGGCGGCGTTCACGGTGCCGATGTACGGGAGGATCTTGCCGGAGTTCTGCTGGCAGAGGGCGGCGAACTGCTTGTTGGCCGCCGCGGTCTCCTGGTGGGTCTGGCTGTCGGACGGCAGCGTGTCCAGCGCGGTGAACCTGTCCATCTCCACGGTGTCGCCGCAGCGCACGCCGGAGCTGCGCTCCACGCCGCGCGGGTCGAAGCTGATCAGGTCGTATCGGGCGCGCAGCCCGGTGAGCGCCTTGGCGGCCTGGTCGAGCGTGTCGACGCCGGAGGCGCCGGGACCGCCGAAGTTGAAGACCACCGAGCCCAGCCGGTTCTTGCCGGTGGTGGGCAGTTTGATGAGCGCCAGGTCCAGCTTCTCGCCGTCGGGCTTGTTGTAGTCCAGGGGAACGGCCAGCTTCCCGCACCGTACCGAACTGTCCTGGCTGGCCGGTGGCTCACCGCCGGGACGCTTGATGTCGGTGCACGGCCCCCAGCTGATCGTGCCGGTGTCCGCCGTCGACTGCGTGGCGGGCTCGGCCGGCACGGTGGAACAACCGGCGACGACCGGGATGAGCAGGGCGGCTAGGACGCGTCGCATAAACAGACTTCTCCCTCGTCTCTCAGGGGGAAGTAGTGCCCACAATACGTGACGCCGCACCATACCTGGGTGAGGCGGCACGTACCCCTCCTGAACGTGCCGCCTCACAGGCCGAACGCCGCGGGCGGCGAAAATGACGGCGCCCCCGCGAGAAGTACTTCGCGGGAGCGCCGCTCCTGGATGACTCAGACGCCCATCGATTGGGTGTCGTTGCTCTCCGCGCCGCCCGCCTCGGTGACGCCGTTCTTGAGGTGGTAGCGGGCGATCGCCTCGCGCAGCACCTCGCCGTCGAGCTCGCCCCGCTTGACCAGGCTGGTCAGCACGGCCAGCGTGATCGAGGCGGCGTCGACGTGGAAGTGTCGGCGCAGCGCCGAGCGGGTGTCGGACAGGCCGAACCCGTCGGTGCCCAGCGAGGACCAGTCACCCGGCACCCACTGCGCGATCTGGTCCTGCACGGCCTTCATGTAGTCGCTGACGCCCACGAACGGGCCCTGCGCCTGGGAGAGCGCCTGGGTCACGTACGGGACGCGCTGCTCGGTGTCGGGGTTGAGCAGGTTGTGCTCCTCGCAGGCCAGCGCGTCGCGGCGCAGCTCGGACCACGACGTCGCCGACCACACGGTGGCCGAGACGCCCCAGTCCTCGGCCAGCAGCCGCTGCGCCTCCATCGCCCACGGGCCCGCCACGCCGGAGGACAGGATGTTGGCCTTCGGACCCTGGGTCTGCGGCCCGTCGGCGAACTTGTACAGGCCCTTGAGCAGGGCCTGCACGTCGAGGTCGGCCGGCTGGGCGGGCTGCAGGTAGGGCTCGTTGTAGACGGTCAGGTAGTAGAAGACGTCCTCCGGCTGGTCGCCGTACATCCTCCGCAGGCCGTCCTTGACGATGTGCGCCACCTCGAACGCCCACGACGGGTCGTAGGAGATCGCGGCCGGGTTGGTGGAGGCGATGAGCGGCGTGTGGCCGTCCTCGTGCTGCAGGCCCTCACCGTTGAGCGTGGTACGGCCCGCGGTGGCGCCGAGCAGGAAGCCGCGGCCCATCTGGTCGCCCATCTGCCACATCTGGTCGCCGGTGCGCTGCCACCCGAACATCGAGTAGAAGATGTAGATCGGGATCATGTGCTCGCCGTGCGTGGCGTAGGCGGACCCCGCCGCGATGGCCGAGGCCATCGAGCCCGACTCGCTGATGCCCTCGTGCAGGATCTGGCCCTGCGTGGCCTCCTTGTACGACAGCAGCAGCTCCCTGTCGACGGCCTCGTACGTCTGGCCGTGCGGGGAGTAGATCTTGGCCGTCGGGAACATGGCGTCGAGACCGAACGTACGCGCCTCGTCCGGGATGATCGGCACGAACCGGTGGCCGATCTCCTTGTCGCGCATGAGGTCCTTGAGCAGCCGTACGAACGCCATCGTGGTGGCGACCTGCTGCTTGCCCGAGCCCTTGGCGAAGCCGCCGTAGACCTCGTCGGCGGGCAGCTTGACCGGCTTGGCGCGCATGACGCGCTTGGGCAGCACGCCGCCGAGCGCCGCGCGGCGCTCCTTCATGTACTGGATCTCGGGGTCGTTCTCGCCCGGGTGGAAGTACGGGGGCAGCTCGCCCTCCAGCGCGGAGTCCGGGATCGGCAGGTAGAGCCGGTCGCGGAACTCCTTCAGCTCGGCCTTGGTGAGCTTCTTCATCTGGTGGGTGGCGTTGCGCGCCTCGAAGTCCTTGCCCAGCGTCCAGCCCTTGATGGTCTGGGCGAGGATCACGGTCGGCTGGCCGACGTGCTCGCGGGCCGACTTGAACGCCGCGTAGACCTTGCGGTAGTCGTGGCCGCCGCGCGACAGCTTGCGGATGTCGTCGTCGGTCAGGTGCTCGACCATCTTGCGCAGGCGCGGGTCGCCGGCGAAGAAGTGCTCGCGGATGTACTCGCCGGACTCGACCGAGTAGGTCTGGAACTGGCCGTCGGGCGTGGTGTTCATCTGGTTGACCAGCACGCCGTCGACGTCGGCCGCCAGCAGCGGGTCCCAGTCGCGGCCCCACACGACCTTGATGACGTTCCAGCCGGCGCCGCGGAAGTACGACTCCAGCTCCTGGATGATCTTGCCGTTGCCGCGTACGGGACCGTCGAGCCGCTGCAGGTTGCAGTTGATCACGAACGTGAGGTTGTCGAGCTCCTCGCGGGCCGCCAGGCCGATCGCGCCGAGCGACTCGGGCTCGTCCATCTCGCCGTCGCCCAGGAACGCCCACACGTGGCTGCGGCTGGTGTCCTTGATCTGCCGGTTGAGCAGATAGCGGTTGAACCGCGCCTGGTAGATCGCGCCGATCGGGCCGAGACCCATGGAGACCGTCGGGAACTCCCAGAAGTCCGGCATGAGGCGCGGGTGGGGGTAGGAGGGCAGGCCGTGGAAGCCGTGCGACAGCTCCTGGCGGAAGGCGTCGAGCTGGGCCTCGTTGAGTCGGCCCTCGAGGAAGGCGCGGGCGTAGATGCCCGGCGCGGCATGCCCCTGGAAGAAGACCTGGTCGCCCGACTCGCCGTGATCCTTGCCACGGAAGAAGTGGTTGAAGCCCACTTCGTAGAGGGAGGCGGCGGAGGCGTAGGTGGCGATGTGGCCGCCGACGTTGGTGCGGGCGTTGGCCCTGGACACCATGATGGCCGCGTTCCAGCGGATGTAGGCGCGGATGCGGCGCTCGACGTGCTCGTCACCGGGGAACCAGGGCTCGCGCTCCGGCGGGATCGTGTTGATGTAGTCGGTGCTCCGCAAACCCGGCACCCCGACCTGGTGCTCGCGGGCCCGCTCCAGCATGCGCAGCATGAGGTAGCGGGCTCTGGTGCGGCCTTCGGTCTTGACGACGTTGTCGAGAGACTCGAGCCACTCGTTGGTCTCGCTGGGGTCGACATCAGGCAGCTGGCTGGGTAGGCCGTCGCTGATGATCGAGAATCGCTGGCGTCCGGAAGCCACTGGGTCTCGCCTTCCGAGGATGACTGATGTCTGGTCTGGGTCGCCTTCCATCCTGGTCGCTAGCCGTAGAAAACGCATCTCTACTGACCGGTAACCAGTGGTGTCCCTGCTGGCAGAGACAGATCAGATGGCCTAGACCACCGATGGTAGGACGAATCGCCACCAAAGGTTACATCCCGGGAGCAATTTAACAAGACAGGAAAACGAACGAAATTTCGCTCGAATGTCTCTGGACTCCTGGTCCCCTCACCCTCCACTCTCCCCCGAAGGGGAGGGTTCTCACCCCACGAGGGCGCGACGTGACGGGCGAGTCTAGCGGCCATCCTCCCAGCCCGGCTCCCACGGGGGCCGTCCGGCGGAGGGTCGGCCGTGGGAGCATCGCCGCTGATCATGCCCCTTGTCGCCACTTGCGACCCACGTCGCCTCTCACGACTTGGTGACGCCCCTCACCCCCCATGGGGTCACGCCACCTCTTACTGTCCATGACGCCCCTCGGACCCGCATCACCCCTAAGATCCTTCGCCTCTCTCTCATCTCGGCACCCCTGCCACCCCCAAGGCCCCCCACCATCTCGTGGCCCCCTCCACGCCTCGCCCGTTCGCCACCCCGCCCGGGCACCGCCGCCTCATCGCAGCGTAACGTTTCGGTCATTTTTCTCCGCCCCTCTGGAGGGGGAGCAAAACTTGCGAATCACCCTTTTCGGACGGCCTCCCGCGTACCAATGTGGGTTATATGAATGCTGCAGTAGGAGACCGGCTCCTGGTGCACGGACATGCCGTTGGCGAAGGGGACCGGAGTGGTGTGATTGTGGAGGTCCAGGGCCTCGAAGGCGGGCCTCCCTACATGGTGCGCTTCGACGACGGGCACACCGGCCTGGTGTTTCCCGGCTCGGACGCCGTCGTGGTGCATAAGTAAGATTTCCCTGTGAGATCTGAAATCATCTCCGTGGCCACAGGGTCACGAGAGACAGTGCACGACATCACCGCTGAATGCGCTGATTTCGTGCGCAGGCAGGGCGAAGACGGGCTGTTGCATATCTTTGTGCCCCATGCGACCGCCGGTGTAGCCCTGCTCGAGTTGGGCTCGCGCAGCGACGACGACTTGCTCGCCGCGCTGCGCGACCTGTTGCCGCCCGACGACCGCTGGCGTCACGCCCACGGCTCGCCCGGTCACGGACGGTCACATGTCATGCCCGCGCTGATCCCGCCATATGCCACGGTCCCCGTGCTGGGCGGGCGTCTGGCACTCGGTACGTGGCAGTCGATCGCACTCGTCGACCTGAACGTCGACAACCGGCAACGCCAGGTTCGCCTGTCGTTTTTGTCGGATTGATTCTGGCCGACTACGGCCGTACCCGTGGCGACCGTTGACGACTGAGGGTCACAGCGTGTGGACTGTGCCGAAGCGATAAACCGCATAAGCGGGGCCACTCAAGCAGGAGGGATAAACGTGAGCGCGACCGCGGGTCAGGCGCAGGGCGAGCGCGGCCTGGCCGAACGGCTCGGCCTCAAGCCGGGTCAGGTGGTGCAGGAGATCGGTTGGGACGAGGACGTCGACGACGAGCTTCGCGACTCCATCGAGAACCTGACCGGCAACGAGCTGCTGGACGAAGAGAGCGACGACGTCGTAGACGTGGTGCTGATGTGGTGGCGCGACGGCGACGGAGACCTCTTCGACGCCCTCAGCGACGCCATGCGAGCACTCGCCGACGGCGGCCGGATCTGGCTGCTGACTCCCAAGGCCGGACGCGACGGCCACGTGGAGCCGAGCGACATCGGGGAGGATGCCGCTACCGCGGGTCTCTCACAGACCAGCAGCATCTCCGCCGCACCGGACTGGTCCGGGACCAGGCTCGTCACGCCCAAGGGCAAACGGTAGGGAGTCCGAGCGCCTTCCGTACGGCAGGATGAAGCCGTGAACGCACATCCTGCCGAGGTCGGCGCCCTGGCTCCGGATTTCGAGCTGCAGGACCAGCACGGCACCCCGGTGAGCCTGTCTCAGTTCCGGGGCACGAAGGTCGTGCTGGTCTTCTACCCGCTTGCCTTCAGCGGGATCTGTCACGGTGAGCTGTCCGCGCTGCGCGACCAGCCGCTCGACGGGGCACAACTGCTGACCGTGTCCGTCGACTCCCTGTTCACGCACCGTGCGTGGGCCGATCGCGAGGGTTACACGTTTCCGCTGCTCTCCGATTTCTGGCCACACGGACAGGTCGCGCGGGCGTACGGTGTGTTCGATGAGGCGAAGGGGTTCGCTCTTCGGGGGACCTTCATCATCGACGGCGAGGGTGTGATCCGGTGGTCGGTGGTCAATCCGACCTCCGCCGCACGCGACATCGCCGACTACATCAAGGCACTCGCCGACATTTCTTGACCTCGGAGGGAACGATGCCCTGCTACCGATGCGGGGCCCGGCAGACCGACCCGGTGCGCGGCGCCAGCCCGTGGCAGCGCGGGGTGCGCCGCGAAACGCAGGTGTTGATCTGCCCGGACTGTCAGCGGCTGCACGACCTCGACCTCGACTCGTGCGCGGCCTGCGGGTCGGTCGCGCTGATCTGCCGGCTGGGCGAGGTGGAGTGCCGGTCCTGCGGCGACGTACGGCTGGCGCGCTCGGACGCGCTCGCGGGCTCTCCCGTCTCCCCACCGTCCTCACCCCCCGGCCTCTCGGCGGAGGTGGAAGCGGCCCTCAACCGCGTCCTGGGCCGCACCTGAGCCCTGGGACCGGACCCGAACGCACGGAGCCCTGAGCCGGACGCAGAGGCACGCACGGGGGCCTGGACGGGGACACGGGAGCCTTCACAGCGCCGTGAGCCGCTCTGAGCCCTCGGCAGGCTGCCCTGGGACCTGGGACCCGAATCCTGGATCCCTCGGCACAGGGCAGGACTCGGGCAGGACTCGGGCAGGACTCGGGCAGGACTCGGGCAGGACTCGGGCAGGACTCGGGCAGGGCTTGGCCGGGCGGAGGTCCAAGCCAGGCCTGGCCAAGCTGGGTCCAAGCTCCAGGAATCCCCGCAGCGAACCCCGCAGCAACCCTGTAGCGAATCCCCGCGGGCGAAGAGACTCTTTCCAGACATTTGCTGAGCTGCGCTATCGTCTCCTCCGTGTCCGAGATGACTCCGAGCGTGAGCGAGAGCCCGAACCCGAGTGTGAGCGTGAGCCCGAACCCGGCTCCGAGCTCGTTCGTCGTCGCGCTCGACGTCGGCGGCACGTCCATGAAGGGCGGCCTGGTCAGCGACTCCGGCGTGGTGCTGCTGAGCGAGCGGCGCCCGACCCCCCGGACGGAGGGCCCGGAGGCGGTCGTGTCCGCCATCTCCGACTTCATCAGCCACCTGGCCTCCTCGGGTGACGGCACCCCGGCCGGCGTGGGCCTGGCCGTCCCCGGCCTGGTCTCCGACAACGCCGCCGTCTACGCCGCCAACCTGGGCTGGCGCGACGTCCCCGCCACCAGCTTCACCACCCTCGACATCCCCGTCCTGCTCGGACACGACGTACGCACCGGCGGCCTGGCGGAGAGCATCCTCGGCGCGGGCCGGGGCCTGTCCGACTTCCTCTTCCTCCCCATCGGCACGGGGATCGCGGGCGCCTCGATCATCCGCGGCGAACCGTACGGCGGCTCCTCCGGCTGGGCCGGCGAGATCGGCCACACCCCGGTCTTCCCGGACGGGGAAGAGTGCGCGTGCGGCCAGTTCGGCTGCCTGGAGACGTACGCCTCGGCCGCCTCGGTGGGCCGCCGCTACAGCCAGCGCGCCGGCCTGGAGGGCGTCAAGGCGGAGCAGGTGGTCTCCTCCGACGACCCGATCGCCGTAGAGGTCTGGGACGAGGCCGTGGAGGCCCTGTCGCTGGCCCTGGCCACGTACACGCTCCTGCTGGACCCCACGGTGATCGTCCTCGGCGGCGGCCTCGCCGAAGCGGGCCCGGCCCTCTTCGACCCGGTACGCACCCGCCTCGTCAAACGCCTGGCCTTCCGCGAGGCACCCCCACTGGTGCCGGCCGCACTCGGGGTCGACGCGGGCATGCTCGGAGCCGCCCTCCTGGGCTGGCGCGCCGCAGGCCGCCCCGAACTGGGTCCGGGCTGGACCGTGGATGTGCGATCGGGCCCCGTGGTGTCGTAAGGTGTAGTGCCGATCAGGGGCGGTTAGCTCAGCGGTAGAGCACTCGCCTTACAAGCGAGGGGTCACTGGTTCGAACCCAGTACCGCCCACCTGCGTAAACGTTTGATCTCTGATCTTGAAAACGGCGTCTGAGTGACTAAGTGAGTGACTAACTCCCGAAGATCTTGTCCATCGCCGCAGCTCCTTGCATGATCACGGGTCGGATCTGGTGCCGGTAGACCGTCTCGGTGACCACGGTGTTGGAGTGCCCGACCAGGCGCGAGATGTCCTCGATGGGGACGCCGGAGTCTGACAGCACGGACACAAAGCTGTGCCGCAGCTCGCGAGGCGACCACTCGCGCCCGGTGAGCCCAGCCGCTTCCACCACCTTGCGGAAGTCACGCCGTACATTGTGGGCCGTGACGGGCGTGCCGGTCCGCGTACAGAACACGAGATCCGTGTCCTTCCACCGGTCTCCCGCCTTCTCCTGAGCGATCTCCTGGGCGTCCTTGAGCAGGCGTAGCGCCTCCACGCAGCGCCGAGGCAGCTTGAGCGACCGACGGGACTTCACCGTCTTGGTGTCGCCCTTCTGCCGGACGGACCGCCAGACGTAGATCGCAAACTCCGGGTGCTCCCAGCCCGCCTCACCCACCGGCAGCCACGCGGCCCGAGCTTCGTCGTAGGCCACGACGTGCGACCAGAGCAGCGCCCTCAGCTCCTCCGTACGAGCGCCGATCAGGAGTGAGAGGACGATGTAGGCCCGCATGCGCTCGCCGCTCTCCTCGGCCTGTGTGAGGACAGCGAGCGCTTGAGCCAGCGTCAGGGCCTTCGACGGACGACCCGCACGTCCCTCCGGGATGTCGCAGAGGTCCACGACGTTCCGCTTGACCTTGTCGCGACGCATCGCACTCTTGACCGCCCGGTTGAGGATGCCGTGGATGAGCTTGAGCGACCGGGTGCCCAGTTCGCCCGTCTTACCGGCCAGCCACTTGTCGACGTCTTCCACGGACAGATCCCGCAGCTTGCGGGCACCTAGGGCAGGGATCACGTGCGTGTCGGCGTAGGTGTTGTACATCTTGACGGTTGCGGAGGAACGGCCGCCGAGGCCGTGCTGAAGCCAGTAGCGGACGGCGTCGGCCACCGTGTAGTTGGTCGGCGCGATGGCGAGGCCGTCCTCATGGTCGCGGACGATCTCTTTGAGCTTGGCCTTGGCATCGGTCTTGGTCTTGCCGCTGGCCTTCTTGACGATGCGCTTGCCAGCCGGGGTGTAGCCGACCGTCACCGAGGCGATCCAGCGTTGCCGCGTCTCGTCCCAGTGCAGGCCGCCGTCTCCTCGACTGCGTCGTTCGGTCATGAAGCCTCCTGTTCGAGTAGGGAGATGTAGTCCTCTATGGCTGAGGCGGGGATGAGCCGGGTCCGCCCCTGGGTCACGGAGCGGAGGCGTCCTGAGCGGATGAGTTCGTAGATCACGCTTCGACCGAGGCTGAGCAGGTACATGGCCTCGCAGACGCGGTAGAGCCGCCGGTCGTGGGCGGGTAGGGGTGGGGTCATCCATCCGCCTGCTGGGCCGCGATCTTGCGGGCGGTCTGGACGCGCTGACGGATGTGTTCGGCCATGATCGCTTCGCCCGGGGTGTAGCCGATTCCGGCGAAGCGCCAGTGGCCCAGGACGAGCGTGGTGGCGTCGCCAAGGGCGGGCAGGCCGTGACGCTCGCGCGCTTCGGCCGCGCGATGGGCGGCACGAGCGTTGCGCAGGTCGGTGAGCTTGAGCGAGTACGCGCGGCTCTTGCTGGAGAAGTGGCCGCGAAAGCCGAGCATGTGCGCCCATGGGCGGAGCCGAAGCGCCCGGAACTCAGGGCGTCCGCCGAGGTCCCAGCAGGTGCGGATCATGCGCCGTGCATGGTCGGTGACGGGGAGGGCGTCCAGGTTCAGGCCGGGTTTGAGGCCGCTGCCGTGGCAGTGCCCGCAGGCGGCCATCAGGCTCAGCCGCCCGCGTCCGGCGCAGGCCCGGCAGGACAGGCGATGATCAACGGTGCCGGAGGCTTCGGCACCCTTGGTGGCGTACTTGGCGATATAGGAGGCGACGGCGCGTTCGCTGAGCCCGTCGGCACTGGGGTCGAGCAGGATGGGGCGGATGTCGAGCTGATCGCCCCAGGTGAGGGTCCACCGGCCGAGATCGCTCGGCGGTGTGGTGACGGTGACCTGGTGGACGGCGGGTGGGATGGCCTGGGTGAGCAGGTGGTGGTCTGCCCAGTCGGGTGGCGACTGGTTTGGTCCGGCGGGGCCGTCGAGACGAACGATGGCGTGGAAATGGATCAAGCCGCGTCGCTGGTACTCGGCGACCTTGGCGAAGGACACCTTGGCGTGCTGGGCGAAGGCGCGGCGGGTCATCCCGGTCTGGTTAGCCAGCTCCTGGCGGATGGCCAGGGTGAAGCGGTGCCACAGCGAGCCCGCGTGTGCCTGCCACAGCACCGCGCCTGTGTAGTCGTAGCAGTCGGGGCAGATCGGTTGGCCGAGTCGTTCGTCGTGTGATTCGTGCTGGAGGTGGCAGCCGACTGGCCGCCCGTGCTCACACAGCCTGTCGCGGTTGCGGGGACGGCAGGGACGGCCGTTGCGGTGCGAGTGGACGGGGCCGAAGGAGGGGGCGGTCAGGGTGACGAACGCCCGAGGGTGCGCGCTGACCGTCTCGGGTACGCCCTTGCCGCCGGACAGGCCCGCCCTGATCAGGTGGAAGGTGTCGGCCTGGTAGGTCTGAGAGCACGCCGGGCACACCGAGGCCCGCCGATTGCCGCAGGCCACCAGGAGATGTCCCGAGGGCTCACCATCGGTTGTGTACGCGTGCAGGATCTCACCCGTGCCCGCGTCCACGATCATCGACTGTCCGGCCAGGTGCACCGGGTGGGCGCACCCGCCGATCGCCGCGACCATGGAGCGCCACCGCCCATAGCCCGGCGCGTTGACCAGGCGGGCCAAATCAGCCATCCACTCGGCGCCGGATGGCTGATCGTCGTGCCGTTCCTCCTTGCTCATAGGGCACCACCTCCTTAGCTTGACTACCTGTACTACAGGTTGACAGACATGGCACATGCTCGTCAACCTGTAGTACAAGTAGTCCTGAGGATTTACCGAGGAAGGTCACCATGGACACCAGCCCCGACGACAAGGACGCCCGCTGGCGCGTCATCGCCACCGACCTACGAGCCGCCATCCTGGACGGCCGCTATCCCCCTGGCGGCGCACTGCCCAGCGAACCCGAGCTCGTCAGGAAGTACGACGTCTCACGCCCCACCGTCCGCAAGGCCATCGACACCCTCGTCTCCGAAGGGCTGGCCTACGTCATGCGCGGACGCGGCTCCTTCGTCCGCCCCATGCCGGAACGCCGCACCATCCTCATCACCGACCACGACCGGCCCGACCTCGCCGCCCCCGGCAACCACCCCGACGTCCAGGCATTCGGCTGGGACCTCGCCCAACGCGACCACGAGGCCCCGCTCTTCACCGGCGAGAAGACCACTGCCAACCGCGACGTCGCGATCATGCTCAGCGTCCGCCCCGGCCACCCGGTCATCCACCGCCGCAGCATGTGGCACCGAGGCCACACCGCCGCCATCCATGGCGCATCGACCCGCCTGGAGATCAACTCCTACACCAACGCCGACCTACTCCCCGACTGGGACGACCCCAAGCACCACGCCCAGTACCGCAAGCGCCCCGGCTTCTTCTACCAGTCCCTCATCCGCGAACACGGCCCCGTCCGCTGGATGACCCTCACCACCGCCCGCATCGCCTACGAAGACGAACGCACCGCACTCGGCATGGACTACGCCGAAGCCGTCATCATCATCCGCCGCACCATGGCCCATCCCAACGGCCACCCCATCGAAGTCACCGAGCTCAAAGCCCCCGCTAACCGCTACGAGATCGGCTACCACCGCGAACTGGCCGATGATCCCCAGGCCGACCTCACCCCACAGGAACTGATCGACAACGGTATTGACCTCGTTATCTAGGCACCATTTCCAACCTGGAAGTCGGCCTCTCATCTTGCGGCGGCAGTGCCGCTACCGATCCAGGCTGTCACCGAGACGTTTAAGCACCTTCTTGGCTCCCTCAGACATCGGTGCAGTTCTCGTCATGCCGGAATGACGGCGCATGGCACACTTGATCACGCCGCATGAAAGGGGCTCCATGATCAATTCCTTATCCGAGGACAGCCTTCCCAGGCCAAGAGTCAAGTTGCTGACCGCATTGGCCATTGCGCACGTCCTCGCCGGGGCGCTGGTTGCATTCGCGACATACGACCCTTACGACAAGCGTGATCTCTCATTCATCCTTCAAGAGATACGTGAAGGCAGAGTGCACGAAGCAACTCTTATCGTCGACGATCAGCGAATTTCCGTGACCACGAACGATGGCCAGCAATGGTACGCGCCCTATGGGCCGCCCGGTCCCTCCGAAACGGCACTCATGGAGGAGCTGAGCAGGGCTGACCCACTCGGCCAACTCAAGGTTACCGTTGAAGGATCTTCGTGGTCATGAGGCGCGACAGTTCAGTTCGTTGAGCTGGCTCAGAGTTTCTTTACTGGTTCAAGGCGACGGCGCTCCGCGCCGTGCGCACGGCCCCGCGCCCGCCTGCCGTCCCGGGCATGCGGCCTGGGGGCCGGTCCCGGGCGGCAGCGGCTCGGGCCGTACCGCCGCACGGCCGCCGCTCCGCCGTACGCCCTCCGTGACCGACCTCCGCACCGTCGCCGCCGCTCCGCCGCCGGCCCCCACCGCTTCGCGGCCCTCCGGGTGCTTCGCATGGGCGCCGGCCGCTCCGCTCACATAAGACGGGACGACTCTTCATGCCTTATGCCTCCGGCGGGAGGGCTCCGGCACCGAGGTGGTCACCTCGCACACCATCGACTCAGGCAAGCCCAGCAGCCCGACTCCTCCGCATCAAGCCCGGCTCTGCTCGCAGGACAACGCATGACCGAGGAACGGCGACCAGCGAACGTACACGCGAAGCCGGGCTTGACACTCCGTCCCCGGCCCGCTGCCGCTACGCGGTGAGTCGACGGCGTACGAGGTGAGTACGAAGCTGCCCCCCGCCCGGAACGCGGTTGAGCGGCTATCGCGACGGGGGAAGAGGGGACGCGGGACGCACCGCCCCCTCTTCCGGGGACGGTTCGGCCAGATGGACGCAGGCAGGGCAGGCGCGCGTAGCTGTGGGCAGGAAAGGCAAGCACCAGCCGAGGGTCGGCAGCGGGCGCACTGCCTCGCCGCACAAGCTGACCTTCTGCTTGGCCCGTACGGCATGCTGTACGGCGTTCCTCTCGTGGTTGGACAGGCCGAGCCGGTAGTCGCATGCTGGCTTCTCCGGCCCTGCCGAATCATCGTGTACGAGCAGGTCATCCCAGTGGAATGGCCAGCGCTGTACCCCTCCGAGCAGCTCGTGCGGCTGTCCGTCGAGTTTGAGCAAGCCCAGGGTGCCGTTACGCAGCACAGCTACCACGGTCCCGCGACGGCCGAGCAGCACTGAGGCCCACGCTCGTGTCTGCGCTGGGCTGTGGAGCAGGCCCAAGATCTCGGCATGACAGCCGATTCGCGACGAAGGGTTGCTCACAGCGCCTGCTCCGCTGCTTCCTGCTCCTTCAACCGCTCGGCCAGTTGAGCGACGTCATCCGCGTCGATCGTCTGGCAGAGACCGTGGTCTACCTCGTACTGGGATAGACGTCGGCCGTTTCGAGTTGCCCAGAGACGCCCCACAGAACTACGCCAAATACACCAACCAGGAAAAGCCGCTTGGAGATCTCCGAGAATTACCGGGGTTGACATGGGATCAGCGTGCTTACCTTTGCGTGACGAACCCACCGCGTTATAGAGACGTCCAGGACGTTATGGCGTTACGCTCAAAAACGTCCCTGACGTCCTCCGTCCCGAGGTGTACCGTGGCCAACGTCGCCCTACGCAGCGCCATGCTGAACGCCAAGGTCACGAGCCAGAGCTTGGCCGACCGGTGTGGCGTGGACGTCAAGACGGTGGAACGCTGGCTGCAGGACGAGGCTCGTGTCCCGCACCTGCGGCACCAGTGGGCCGCCGCAGAGGCACTAGGAGTTGAGACAGCCGTGCTATGGCCAGACGCAATTCGCAATACGGTGAAAACGGGGCCGGACAAGGAAGTATTGAGCGTTTATCCGTATCGCTCCGCGTGCCCCAAATCGATCTGGCGCAACCTCATCAATGCGGCGCGCAACGAGATTGTGTTCGCCGGTTACACAAACTACTTCCTGTGGCTGGAACACCCGAACCTGGCGAAGGTCCTCAAGCGGAAAGCACAGCAGGGCTGCAAGATCCGGTTTCTCGTTGGCGACCCGGACAGCGAGGTCACCCACCGCCGCGAGGAGGTGGAGAACGTCCCGCTGACCGTGTCCACACGCATCCGGATCACACTGGCGGAGATCGAGCAACTACGCGACGCCCCCGGCATCGAAGCCCGGTACGGCGACGAGCACATCGCCATGAGCGTGTTCCGTTTCGACTCGGAGATGCTCGTCACGCCCCACCTGGCCAATCTGGTCGGGCACGACTCACCCATGCTGCACCTGCGGCGCTACCAGGACGACGGCCTGTTCGACCGGTTCGCGTACCACGCCTCCGAGCTGTGGAGCAACGGCCATGACGTATGGCAGCAACCGCAGCCCACGGGGCAGATGCTGGGTGACTAACTGAGTGACAATCGCCCCGGACGGCCCCGGACTCCAGAGGACCGCAAGGGACCATAACCCCAGGTGGGGGCGGGTATCAGCCAAGATCCCGCCCCCACCTGAGGTGCCTTACAAGCGAGGGGTCACTGGTTCGAACCCAGTACCGCCCACCTGCAGAAAAAGCCCCGTGTCCGATCATGGAAACGGGGCTTCGTGCCATCAACGTGCCAGTAGCCGGTGCGAGAGAGCCTGTTTGAAAATCCATCGGAGCGCGCGGCGATCGTCTTGCCGATGTGCCGGAGATCATGGAAGTGCACGCCCGGGGAGCCAATCTCTCGCGTGCTCTCGTCCCGCTGGGCCGCGCGCCGGAAGTTGCTCCGGCGGACGATGCCTCCTCGTGAGCCAGTGAAGATCAGCGCGTCGGCCTGCGGGACCGTGAACTGGTCAAGGTGGACGCGGAGCACCGGGCTGATCGATTTCAGGACCAGGCACACGCGCGCACCGGTCTGGGTGAAGACCGGTACAAGATGCACGACGAGCAGCCGAGCCCCATCAGCGACGAAGAGTTCGCACGCAGGTTCCCGCGCATCATGAGCTATTGGGGCGGGATGCCCAGCTCTCCTGCCGAATGAATCCGTGCGGGCAAAGCCGAAGCCTCCGGCAGGGGCACTCCGGCTCCGGGATGATCGCCGCGCCGGGTGTCGGGACCGTTGGTGGTTGGGGTGACTGCCTGATCGTGCCGTCGCCATCACCCAGGCAAGCCGACCAAGAACACTTGCCGGCGGTGCCAGGCGTCTTTCGCACGCACGTGCGTTCCCCTGATCCGTCGCGAGCATAGAGGCCAAGCGATCAAGACCGGAGGGTCCAGGTGGGGGCGGGTATCGGCCAAGGTCCCGACCCTCCTACGGCGCTCAGATCCTCCGTGGAATCGCCGCTCGGTAATCAACCCTCGGATTGAATCGGCCAATCCGTCTGCGGTGGCCGCGATTCATCCAATCGCCGTACGCGCACATCTCATGTCGTCATGTGGAGAGTATGTCCACCTATGGGCGATAGGTGGAGACATTTAACCGCATCGGCCGGGCGACAGGTCGCCTATGTCCGTGCGCAGCTCGCAGGGCTATCCAGATCGCATTCGCACCAGCGGCTACAGGTGCGGCAGATCGCCAAGGCCACCCTGGCGGCGGTGCTGGCCTGGGTGGTGGCCAACCGGCTGTTGCAGTCACAGGCGACCTGGATCGCACCGGCCACCGCCGTGATCATGGTGCACGCCACCGTCTATCAGACGCTGACCAACGGGCTGCGCCGCGTCGCGGCCGTGGCCGCCGGGGTCATCCTGGCCGGCGCCGTCGGGTACGTGATGGGCCTGGGCGTGCTGAGCCTGATCCTCATCGTGCCGCCCGCGCTGCTGGCCGCGCGCTGGCATCGGATGGGACGTCACGGCAGCGACGTCGCCACCACCGCCGTGCTCATGCTGTCCTTCGGCGCCGCCTCCGAGGAGGGCTATCTGCTGGGCTACGTCGTGGCCACCGGCATCGGCGCGCTGAGCGGGATGAGCGTGAACCTGTTGCTGTGGCCACCGCTGTATCGCGACCGTCCCGCCCTGGCGGTACGCCGCTTCGGCCGTGAGACCGCCGCCCTGCTCGGTGCCATGGCCGAGGGGCTGCGCGACGGCTGGAATCTGTCCGAGCTGCCGGAATGGGAACGCCAGGCCGTACACCTGGACGAGCATCTGGCCACGGCCACCACCGCGGTGGCCGACCGAACCGAGAGCCGCCGCTACAACCTGCGCCTTCGCCTCCATCCCCGATCCGGCACCGCCGACCCGAGCCCGGTGCTGCAGCTGCTGACGTCGGCGGCGGCGCACGTGCACGGCATCGTGCACGCCCTGTCCTACCTCGACCATCCCGCCGCTCCCGGTTCCGGCCCCGGGTCCCCTCCCGGGGATCCGGCCGACGTCAGCGACGACTACGCCCGCGACTACGCCGACCTGCTCGACCTGCTGGCCGAGGCGCTGACCAGCAGGGTACGCCGCCGCGACCCCGCCCATACGCATGAACTGATCGGGCGCGCCCAAGTCCATGCCGTCCGTATCCATGAGCGAATGACCAGCGAGATCCGCCACGGCCAGATCGAGCATCCCGGCGGCTGGGCGCTCAGCGGCAGCCTGCTCACCGACGCCGACCGCATCCTGGCCATCCTCTCCGACAGCCAGGACACCCTGCCCGGCTACGGCCGAGCGAATCCGTAAGGCGCGATCAATCGAGCGGCCGCCCGCCTTCTCCCAGGTCGAGCGTGGCCAGCTCGGCCCGCGACGCCACCCCGAGCTTCGGATACGCCTTGTACAGGTGGTACCGGATGGTCCGCGGGCTGAGGAAGAGTTGTGCGGCGATGTCCCTGTTGCTCATACCCGTCCGAGGCCAGCAGCGCCCGGCAGCGCAGCGCCACCGCACCGGCCCAGGGCATGGGAGTCTGCGCGGCCCACATCTGCACCCGTTCGGACACCGCCGCCGCGAAGTCGTTGCGGCCAGCCCGCACCGCCGCCTCGACCAGGTCCGGCATACGGTGCATGACCATCAAGGTACGTGCGGCGGGCCCGAAGGCGCCGAACTCCTCGGCCCGGTGCAGAGCCGCCTCCGGCCGTCCCAAGGCGAGGTCGAGCAGGTTGAGCGAGACGCATCGCATGCCTCCCGTGGCGGCGTCGCGGACGCCGGCGATCTCCTCCGCCAGCGCCAGGCAGCGCTCCTCGTCGCCCTCGATCGCGGCCAGGTAGGTCATGACTCCGGTCAGCAGAGCCGCGTAGTGCCCCTGGTTGGTGTCACGCGCGATGCGCAGGCCTTCCTTGGCGCCGGCCAGGGCGTCACGGTGCGATCCGAGGAACATCTGGGAGCGCGCCACAAGGACGAGGGCCAGCGGGAGGAGCCCGATCGCGCCCTGGGCGCGGCATTCGCGCTCGATGGCCGCGGCCCTTTCGTAGGCGACCAGATCGTCGCCGATCACCAGGTCCCAGATGGCGAGGTGGGCGGGTTGCTGCAGCTCCACCGGCTCGGAGCTGTCGCGTAAGCCTTCGATCAGGTCGCGCAGCCGCGCCAGGCCCGTCGGCGGGTCCTCGGCGGCTCCTCGGCCGCCAGGCCGCCCATTCCCGCGAGCATGACGACCCAGATGTTGATCGAGCTGTCGCCCAGCCAGTCCACGGTCAGCCCGGTCACCGCGTTCAGCACGCCGTAGTCGGAGGAG